>NZ_PNJW01000013.1 GCF_013822155.1 Flavobacterium sp. | reverse complement strand
ATAAATTAAATAAGCAATCTTTTACTCTTTCAAAAAAAAAATACCTCGATTTTGGCCTAGCTAAATCATACAATATAAAAGGGATAATTTATGATATCAATGGAAAATCAGACAGTGCATTATTCTGTTATCAAAAAGCTATTTACCATTCTAAAAAAGCAAAATTATTTGCCACTCAAGCATCCGCATTCAATAATATAGGGTTATTAGAATGGAATAAAGCAAATTATCTAAATGCTCTAAAATATTATAATTTAGGTTTACAAATTTTTGAAAAAATTAATGATAAAAAAGGGCAGGCCAACACCCAGAGTAATATCGGACTTATTTACCAAAGTTTGAATGATAAAATAAATGCTGAAAAATATTTTTTTCAATCGTTGAAATTAAGAGAAGAAATTCATGATTATTATGGTATATCTGTGAGTTATACAAATTTGGGTCGATTTCATGAAGATGCAAAGGAAAATGAAAAAGCGATTTTTTATTATGAAAAAGCAATTTCAAATAAAAGAAAAATAAATGATTTAAGAGGCATCGCCATTACACTAAATAATTTATCATCCTTACAATATAATGAGCGTAAAATAGCAGAAGCTTATTCTTCCTGCCTTGAGGCCATTCAAATTGGAAAACAACTTGAAGCACCATCTATTTTAGCTTATGCTTACTTGGGTTTAACGGATATTTATAGAGCAAAAAAAGATATCGTAAAAGCCAAAGAAGCGAATGAATTAGCCAGAAAATATAGTATTGAAACAGAAGATCAGGCAGCACTAAAGAATTATTATTATGGCGAAATACAACTAGCACTATTACAAAATGATTTTAAGGCAGCTTATTTGAATCAAGTAAAGAAAGATTCACTGCAAAATGTAATTGTTGGATTAGAAGTGCAAAAAGCTGTATCAGAGATTGAAACAAAATATCAAGTTGAAAAAAAAGAAAAGGACTTAGCCAAAGCTAAAGTTAAAGTGACCGAAAGAGAACTAGAAATAAAACAAAAAAATACGCAATTGTATTTGTCAATTGGTGCCTCTGTCACTTTCTTATTAATTGGTTTTTTATTTTACAACCAACAAAAATTAAAAAACACACAGCTTATAAAAGAAAATGAATTAAAAGAAGCCCTAGTGAAAATTGAAACTCAAAATAAGTTGCAGGAACAAAGACTTCAAATTTCCAGAGATTTACATGATAACATCGGTTCCCAATTAACGTTTATCATTTCTTCCATTGACAATTTAAAATATTTTGACATTGCAAAAGATAAATTGGTTTCAAAATTTGATGCGATTAGTGGGTTTACTCAAAATACAATCACTGAATTGAGGGATACGATTTGGGCCATGAATAAAAATGAAATTACACTTGAAGATTTGCAAATAAGAATTGTAAATTTTATTGAAAAAGCTAAAGTAGCGATACATGGAATTACCTTTGAATTTTCAATAGACAAAAAATGCCCAAGCAACCTTAAATTTTCATCTGTGGAAGGAATGAACATTTATAGAATAATTCAGGAAACACTTAATAACTCTATTAAGCATTCGGGATGTTCTTCCATAAAAATTCAAATTTATATCGCTAACAATATATTAATAATTGAAATAAGTGATAATGGTAAAGGGTTTTTATTGAACGAAATAACAGAAGGTAATGGCCTTTCTAATTGTAGAAAACGAGCTCAGGAACTAGGGGCAGAAATTGATTTTATAACCCTTGAAAAAGGCAGTTTAGTTAAATTGTCTTTAAATCATTTTAATAGTTGATACAATGAAAAAAATAATTGAAAAGGGGTTTGGATTAAAATATGTTTTTCTGATTTTATTTTTTGTTCAATTGGCAAATGGTCAGTCTTTTGAGACCTATTCAGCTAAGCAATTGAACGAAAAAGCCATGGACATTCACAGAACGGAACCCGAAAAAGCCATGCAACTAGTAAAATCAGCTGAAAAAAAGGCATTGCAACTTGAAAATAAAAAGGAGTTGTCTGTCACATATAGTAATTATGCTGTACTTTTTCGTTTAAAAGGGGAATTTAAAGAAGCTATAAAATATGCAGAGAAAGCCTTAAAATTATCAAATGATTCCCTTTTAATTGCTTCTTGTAACAATACCATTGGAGCCTGTAAAAGAGCATTGGGGTTTTATGAAGAAGGACTAAAGAATTATTTGATTGCTTTAAAGATATATGAATCAAAAAAGGAAGTTGATCAACAAGGAACAGTAATCAATAACATTGGGATGATTTACAGTCAGATGGATCTTCTGGAAAAAGCAAAAGTATACCATAGAAAAGCAATCGCTATTTTTCAAAAATCGAAGTATCAAAAAGGACTTTCGGAATCCTATAATAACTTAGCAATAGCTTTAGCCAACCAAGACAGTTTGACAAAAGCATTGCGTTATTTTAATTATTCTCTCCAAATAGAGGAAAAATTAAAAGATAAAAAAGGAATTGCCGAATCATATAATAATGTAGCAGGAATTTATTATTATTTACAGCAAATAGATTCAGCCAAATATTACTTTGAAAAATCTGTTGAATTAGAACGTGAAATTAAAAATTTTCCGGGAGTCGCTGCCAGTTATAATAATTTGGCACTCGTAATGCTTGAATTTAAAAGAAATGCAAGTGCTAAAAATTATATAGACAGTGCTTTTTATTATGCAAAAAAATCAAAAGTAGCAGAAGATTATGTGAATGCTTTAGAAAATTATGCCTTATACTATGAAGCATTATCGGATTATAAAACAGCAAATGATTATAATAAAAAGTTTTTTACAGCGAAAGACAGTGTTTTTAAAAATTCTAATTTAGAAAATCTTCATGAATTAGAAGTGAAATATAAATCGGCTCAAAAAGATGCTGAAATTTCAAAAAACAAAGCGGAAATTGCAGAGAATGAATTGCAAATAAAACAAAAAAACACTATTATTTACGGCTCAATCGGGTTTGCCATTTTGCTGGGATTAGTAGGGTATCTTTTCTATAATCAACAAAAAATTAAAAACATACAGCTACTCAAAGAAGTTGAATTAAAAGAGGCATTAGTAAAAATTGAAACCCAAAATAAGTTACAAGAGCAGCGACTACAAATTTCAAGAGATTTACACGATAACATAGGTTCACAATTGACTTTTATTATTTCATCCATTGACAATTTAAAATATTTTGATATTGCCAAAGAAAAATTGGTTTCAAAATTTGACAATATCAGTGGTTTCACCCGAAATACCATCACAGAATTACGTGATACCATTTGGGCAATGAATAAATCCTCAATTTCAGTGGAAGATTTACAAATCAGGATTACTAATTTTATTGATAATGCTCAATTAGCGGTTCATGGTATTACATTTGAATTTAGTATTGACCCGAATGTCAATTCAGCTCATGAATTTACTTCGGTAGAAGGAATGAATGTGTATAGAATTATTCAAGAAGCTGTGAATAACGCCGTAAAATATGCCAATGCAACACAAATTAAAATCTATCTATATCAGGATAATGAAAAGATGATTTTTACGATTAGTGACAATGGAATTGGTTATTCTGAATCCGAAATTGAACTTGGAAATGGATTGAATAATATGAAAAAGAGAGCATTAGAATTAAAAGCAGATTTAAAAATTAATTCGGAAAAAGGGAAAGGAACCCAAGTTTTGATAGAAAAGCAAATAAAGTAGAATAAGGCAACTGCCGTATGGATTTCTTTTTATGTTTTTGATAATTTTGATTTCTGTCGAAAATGAATTGATTATGAATATTATCCTCATTGTTCTGTTTGCGTTTATTAATCTTTTTTTAATTCTTTTTTTCAAACGAAAAAATGCAGAAGTAGAAAAGGATCATTTGTATCGTATTTTTTGTATGCAAGATGAATTAATTTCGGAGAAAAATAAAAAAAATAAAATGAATGATTCCATCAATCAACTTGCCGAAATGGAGGAAAATACGCAGCAAAAGTTAACTGTCATTCAATTGAAATTGGAATTTATGCATTTATTCAGTAAAACTAATTTATAAGGAAACATGAATATCAAGCTTGCCATTATTGACGACAACAGTTTTTTGATTAAAGCCATTCAAGAGAAATTATCTTTTTTTGATGATATTCAAGTGAAATTTTATGCTTTAAACGGAGCGGAATTGCTCACTAAATTAGATACGAATCACAATTTAGATGTTTTATTGATGGATATTGATATGCCCATCTTAAATGGTATTGAGGCTACTGCTATTGTCAAACAAAAATATCCTCACATTAAAGTTATAATGCTCACTGTTTTTGATAATGATGAAAATATTTTTAATGCAATTAAAGCTGGTGCAGATGGCTATTTGTTGAAAGAAGTTAACCCAACCGATTTGCATCAGGGAATCATCGAAACATTAAATGGCGGAGCTGCCATGAATCCGTCTATTGCATTAAAAACACTTAAATTGCTACGAAATCCTGTGCAATTTGAAAGTAAAATTGAAGAAGATGAAATCAAACTTTCAGCCAGAGAGATTGAGGTTTTGGAACAATTAAGCAAAGGACTAAACTACAACCAAATCGCAGACAATTTGATACTTTCCCCTTCAACCGTTCGGAAACATATCGAAAATATTTACAATAAATTGCAAGTGCACAATAAATTAGAAGCCATTCAAAAAGCCAAATCAAATAAGTTGATTTAAATTTTTATCTTCGTGTAAAATAATCACAAATGGCTACTCGCAGAAATCAATCTACCGAAACTCAAGTTAAAAATGTTTTAGTTCCCATATTACAAGCCATTGGTCGTTCAGGGAAAATAATTTATTTAGTGGTAATAGCTGTAATTGCATTCTTTGTATATCAGTTTTTTACCCGTTCCAGTAATTCTTCTACCATCGAATACAATTCTGCATTAATTGAAAAACAGCTCAAAAATGTTTCCAAATTAGTGGTTACCGAAGGGCATTATTCGCAAGTCATGACCTATAAAGACCAAAAAAATTATTTTATGGATATGGTTTCTTTTGAAAAAAAGGCCTTGATGGTTGTGAATGCTGATGTGACGGTTTAGTATGATTTGAGTCAAATTAAGTATGATATTAATGAAACAGCTAAAACCATTACGATAAAAAACATACCCGAGGCTGAATTAAAAATAAGCCCTGATGTGCATTTTTACAGCATTGATGAAAGTTATTTTAATCCATTTGGTACCGCCGATTATAACAAAATCACTAAAAAAGTAAAAGCCGAAATCGCAAAAAAAATGGAAAAATCAAAATTGAAAACTAATGCTGAAAACCGATTAATCAGTGAATTGTCTAAAATTTTGATATTGACCAATACGATGGGATGGACATTACACTATAATGGGGAAACAATAGTTTCAGAAACTGTTTTAAAAGGAAAAATTAAAACCTAAATTTCCAATTAAAATGTGCTTTCGTATGATGTTGTGGATGATTTGAAATTATTAAAATGACTAAACAAAAAGAGCTCTGAAAAATAATTTCAGAGCTCTTTTATTTTAATCAATTTATTAAAAAAAGGGCTTCAAAATCGAAGCCGTTTTTTATTATAATTTACTTGCTAAGCTTTCATATCCACCACCATTCATCACTTCTATTCCACTGTTTTTTAATACAGAAGCTGCTTGACTGCTTCGCATACCACTTCTACAGTAAACAATGACCGGTTTGTTCATTTTTTTGATTTCTGCTGCTTTCGAAAAAATCATGTCCAACGGAATATTTTTCGCCCCTTTGATGTGCCCTTGTTGAAATTCCCCAACGGTTCTTACATCAATTATAACAGCTCCTCTGTCCACAAAATCTTTAACATTTTCGGTTTTAGAACCAAAACCTAACATATCTAATAATCCCATAATTTTCTATTATTTATACCGCAAAGATAATGGGTTGAATTTGAGCATGCTGTAACAAAAGTTACATTATAAAAAAATCAATTTCTACAAGCAGCAAATTTATCCGATTAAGCATTTTCTTTCTCAAAAATTAATTCTAAACCACCATTAATTAAATGTGCAATTTCAGGACGATTAGATTTCAATTTTTCCAAATAAATTAATACCTGGGGCAATATTCCAGCAGTATCATTCTGATGTAATAATTCAACCATTTCGACAGCTAATAACCAATCATTAGGATGGTTGTTTTTAATGATTTCAAAAGTTTGTTCAATAGTTTTAAGTTGAACTTTTCCTTCTCTAATTTGTCTGATGTTAAGGTATAATTTTTCCAGCTCTTCCCTTTCCGGAGATTTCTTAGCCTTAATGGTGTGAGAAGAGGCTACGTGGTTAATCATATCAAAACTATCAACATCTGCAGGACCTGAAAAAGCGGATATTACTTTTTTTCCAACGGCCATATCATAAATACCCCATTCCGGTTTGAATAAAACAGTGTCGTTATGAGTTACAGTGCAGTTTTTAAATTTAATCAGCATGATCTCTCCTTGAATATTTCTTGTTCCGGTTACAATTTCACCTGTAACAGTAATGTTACCTTCAAAATCTAAGGTTACTTTTTCCGCTTCATAGATGTCATAGGCACGTAAATCTCTTGGACTCATATCTTCTATGGCAAGATTTATACCTTTTAGTTTCCCAATAGGAGAACCAAAGCCTTCTGCGTGATATTGTGTGCCGTGGCCAACTAATTCTTTTTCGCGATAGGCTAGGGCTGTATTACCTTTGGTTTGTACATAAACCGGTTTTCCGTCTTCTTCAATCACATTTGAAAAATGGCCTGAAATCTGTAATCCTGTACTTAATTCTATGGTCCCCAAAGAATTTGAGTAAATTAATTTTTTAATTCCTGATAATCCACCGGTTCGAACGGCCATTTTATTTGCAAATTCCTCTAAAACTAAACTCAAATGAGCAAAATCAGGGGTTACATATAATTGTGGTTGAGGTTTTGTAATATCGAAACTCTTGTCAGCAGCAGAAATATCGTATGGAATTTTTTTAACTTCATCGGTCATGCACCAAGCACTTTCACCGATGGAAGAAAGCAGTCCGGCACCGTATATTTTTGGATTTTCGGGTGTTCCAATTAAGCCGTATTCTACCGTCCACCAATGCAGGTTTCGAATGCGAGACATTTCTGAAAGTTCACCCATGTTATTTTGCAAAAATTCTACTTGGTCTTCCGCTTTTTTAATTTCCGCTTCGGGTGTACCTTCTGCTTCTTTTAAAATGGATAATAAACGAATGGCTTCATACATTTCATAATCTCTGGAAGAAGAAATAGCTTTGCATCCAATTTCACCAAATCGGCGTAAATATTCAGCATATTCAGGGTTTGCAATGATAGGAGCATGGCCTGCACCTTCATGAATGATATCAGGAGCCGGCGTATATTCTATGTGTTCCAATTGTCGAATATCACATGCAATCACCAGTACATTATAAGCCTGAAATTCCATGAAATCATTGGGAGGAATAAATCCGTCAACGGCTACTGCTGCCCAGCCAATTTCTTTTAATATGCGGTTCATACCATACATATTTGGGATATTATCTACCGAAATGCCGGTTTGTTTTAACCCATTAAGATAAGAATTATGGGCTACATTTGATAAGTAGCTTACGTTTTTTCGCATCACATACCGCCAAACAGCTTGGTTTATGGGTGTATAATCTTCATAAACCTGAGGCTTAATAAATTGTTTTAAATGCTTCGGAAGTCTATCAATCAAAGGATTGCTTTCAAAATGGTTTTCCATAATTCAAACGTTGTAGTTGGAAGTGTAAATATAATAAAAAAACGATAAGGCTTTTTACATTTTTATATCTTCGTTGGCTAAAAGTTAATAGTCTAAAAAACAAAAACCGCTTCAGAAATGAAGCGGTTTAATTGAAAATATTTTTTGTTATTTTTTTTGCTGAGGAGGATATTGTTCCAGAATTTTTGTCACAAACTCTTTGATAAGTTCTTCCTTTTTATCTATGTTTTGAGTTAAAACACCAACACCCTGACCTTGCCAAATTAATTCTTTTTTCTTGGCATCGATTAAATCAATGAAAAGAGTTCCTTCGACATAGGAATAAACGGAAGTGTTTCCACCCCACATGTAAGGATTCCAACCATAACCCCAACCATAACCCCATCCTGCATAAAATTGATTGACATCAACTTGTTCACGCTCTTTGGTGAAAATGTTTACTAATAAATCTGGGGTTTCACTTTTAGTAAATCCTTTGGCAGTCATTTGTTCATCAATGGCTCTAAGAATTCTTTTTTTGTCTAAATCTGAAATTTCAACTTTGTCAATACCACTTTTTTGAAAAGCATACGTTTTAAACTGATTGAAATCAACATTTTTGTCATAATCATAGTTTACTTTTACTGAACTACAAGAAGTAAACAGAAAGAGTAGAAGCAAGGGTAAGAATTTGAGTGTTTTCATAGTGTAATTTTTTTGTTTCAAGTTTCATGTCTCAGGTTTCAAGTTATAAAGGCTAACTTGAAACCTAAAACGTGAAACAAATTATAATAAATTGTCATCAACTATAGTAGGGATGGTAATTTTTAATAAAGGTTGCGTCTGCATGGCTCTTTTTATTGCAAAAATGGCACCTTCATTTCGTGCCCAATTTCTTCTAGCAATTCCGTTGTTAACATCCCAAAAAAGCATTGATTTTAAACGTCTCTCACTATCCTCAGAGCCATCAAGAACCATACCAAATCCGCCATTGATTACCTCACCCCAGCCAACTCCTCCGCCATTGTGAATGGACACCCAAGTTGCTCCCCGGAAACTATCACCAATCACATTTTGTATTGCCATATCTGCCGTAAAACTTGAACCGTCATAGATGTTTGAGGTTTCACGATAAGGAGAATCTGTTCCGGAGACATCATGGTGATCACGTCCTAAAATAACATAACCAATTTCTTTTTTTGCTATCGCATTATTGAAAGCCTCTGCAATTTTCATTCTTCCTTCGGCATCGGCATATAATATTCTGGCTTGTGAACCTACCACTAATTTATTTTTTTGAGCTTCTTTAATCCATTTGATATTGTCTTGCATTTGTTGCTGAATTTCAATCGGAGCTGTTTTAGCCATTTCTTCTAAAACGGTACAAGCAATTTGATCGGTTTTGGCTAAATCTTCCTGTTTTCCTGAAGCACAAACCCAGCGAAACGGGCCAAAACCATAATCAAAACACATAGGCCCCATGATATCTTGAACATAACTGGGGTATTTAAAATGAATACCGTCAATAGCCATTACATCGGCTCCTGCACGTGAAGCTTCAAGCAAAAAGGCATTTCCGTAATCAAAAAAGTAAGTTCCTTTTGCGGTATGTTTATTGATGGCTGCAGCATGACGAACCAACGTTTCTTTCACTTTTGTTTTGAATAATTCCGGATTGTTTGCCATTAACTCATTTGATTCTTCAAACGATAGTCCTACCGGATAATAACCACCTGCCCATGGATTATGTAGGGAAGTTTGGTCTGAACCTAAATCGATGTGAATATTTTCTGAATCAAAACGTTCCCAAACATCGACAATATTTCCAAGGTAAGCGATGGAAACAACTTCTTTTTGAGCTTGTGCTTTTCGAACACGAATCACTAAATCTTCCACCTTTTCAATCATTTCATTTATCCAACCTTGTTCATGACGAATTTTAGTAATTTTTGGATTTACTTCTGCACAAATGGTGATACAACCCGCAATATTGCCTGCTTTGGGTTGAGCACCACTCATTCCACCAAGTCCAGATGTAACAAAAATTGAGCCTTCGGGATTTTTTTTGATTTTTCGAAAGCCGTTTAAAACGGTAATTGTTGTTCCATGCACAATTCCTTGCGGACCAATGTACATATAACTTCCGGCTGTCATTTGTCCATATTGAGAAACCCCTAACGCATTCATTTTTTCCCAATCATCCGGTTTTGAATAATTTGGAATCACCATTCCATTAGTAACTACAACTCTAGGTGCTTCTTTATGTGACGGAAACAATCCCATAGGATGGCCTGAATACATCACTAAGGTTTGTTCTTCAGTCATTTCAGAAAGATATTTCATTGTCAATCGATACTGAGCCCAATTTTGAAAAACAGCACCATTTCCACCGTAGGTAATCAACTCATGTGGATGTTGAGCTACAGCATAATCCAAGTTGTTTTGTATCATCAACATGATTGCTTTTGCTTGTTCACATTTTCCAGGATAGTCAGAAATTGGGCGTGCATACATTCGATAATCAGGTCGAAAGCGATACATGTAAATACGACCATATTTTTCTAATTCATCTTTGAATTCAGGTAGTAGTGTTGCATGAAATTCTGCATCAAAGTACCGAAGTGCATTTTGCAAAGCGAGTTTTTTTTCTTCAGCAGAAAGAATTTCCTTTCGCTTTGGAGCATGATTTATTTCAATTTCATAAGGTTTTATAGCTGGCAATACGGATGGAATTCCTTCTGTGATTTGCTCTTTGAATGATTTGGTTTGTATTGCTTTCATGTTTATTTTTTTGGTTTTAGCTGTCCGGTTTTTTTATCAAAACCATACGGACAATGTCGACAGCCGCTTTTACAACAGTAGCCTCTTTTTAAATGGTATTTTTCCGTAAAACACTTATAACCTTCGGCCGTAAAATAAAAATCTTCGCCTTCAATTAATTTATTTTCAGAATTTGATGTATTCATAGCTACAAAATTAGCAACTTTGTCACAAATGATAGTGATTGTTTTTAAATATTTAACGCCAAAAGGTTTTCGAGGTCTTACGTTGTTTCCATTTGTTTTTTTAAAGCACCATGGGGACAAGCACAATGCAGTTTTATTAAATCACGAAAGAATTCATATTCGGCAACAAATCGAATTATTAATTATTCCTTTTTTTCTTTGGTATGGTCTTGAATTTTTATACAAATGGATTAAATATAAAGATAGAAATCTCGCCTATCGAAATATCTGCTTTGAAAGAGAAGCTTATCAAAATGAAAAAAACCTTTACTTTTTAAAGCAAAGGTCTTTTTGGAATTTCTTTAATTATTTTTAATAAATTACTTTTTCAATTTTAATTAATTCATTTTGTAATTTGATTTTCAACAGCAATGTAGTATTGTTTTTTTGAAGCGACGTTATTTTGAATGAATTAGCATTCACATTGTTGTATTCTTTTAATTTTTGTCCTAAAACGTTATAAACGATTATTGATTCAATTGGTTCAACAGTTGAATAAACGTTTACAAATTCATTAGTCACTACCCTAATCTCGTTTTCAAGGGAAAAATCCGGATTGCTAAGTGCTTCGTTTAAATATACAATTTCAAAACGATTGTCAAATGAACCTTGTTCAGATGAAAAAGTATAAGGATTTGTTTTTATATTGTGCGTTATGTTTAAAAACTTATCTTTTAAATAGATGGTTTGGGTTTCAAATAAGCCGTCTACCGCAGCTAAAGCGAAAGTATATGTTCCGCTTTCAGGTATATGAACGCCCATTGGAACGATATCATTTTCATCAAAAGGAAGGCTTCTCCCTTGAATAGAAAGTCTTTCTTCATTTAAGATAGAATAAACAGTCATTGAGCCTAATACAGCGGTATTACAATCAAAAAAGCTGTCTCTGTCCATGGTTGCTCCTTCAATATAACCTACTAAAGTACGGTCATTTATTCCGTTTGAATTAACAATGTCAAACCACATTCTGTTTCGCTCTAAAGAAGTAAGAGGAGAATCGCTTACTGCTATGTTAGAAGTTCGATAAAACAAACTATTATCATAGTTCGGACTTCTCAAACTATTAGTGAACGTAATATTATCTGATGCTGGGGAACCATCCTTCATTTGTACAAAAAATCCTTGACCTGCACCGATAAATAAATCTGCAGAAGCTACCGGGCAACAAGTAACTCCGGTGAAATTATAGGTGTAATAGTCGCCCGCTGTATAATTGTATACAAATGTGTCATAAAAAGGACTGTTAATAGTTGCCGGTAAAGTGCCGTGTGTCCATAATTTTAAATTTCCTTCAATTTTGGTATTGTTGTTGAATAAAAATTCACTGGCTCTAATAGCAGATGGATAAGGATTTCCAACTAAATTGTTGTTGTCACTGAAATTAGTAATTTGAGTACCGTTTAATCCATAATGTAAAGCGGTATTTGTGTCACTTCCTCGTGAAATAGGAATTGTGATTTGTCCGTTGTTTGGCACACCAATAAAACTTCCATTTAAAATTGCCGGAGTGCTGCCAAAACTATTTGGTCCACGTACAATATAACCAATAGCGGGTTGCATTGTGCTTCCGGCAGCTCCAACCCAATTGCCTTGACCTCCATTTGGATTTGCCACAGTTGTATTCCAAGAATAAATTGGTCCGGGGGCAATAGGAGCAGGAATATTATTCACGTTAAAACCGGCTACGGGTGATGACCAATAAACATAATCTAAACGTCTGATATTGGCATTTCTTCGATAAATAATGTTCCCAATGTTTGTTGTATTGTTGATTTGAACCAAGCTGGAATTGTTTTGAATATCAAATGTTCCCGTAGGTTGAACGTTTACCCAATCCGTTATTGTTATACTATTATTTGAATTTACTGTTAGAGTTGCTCCATTCAAAATCCGTAATGTTCCACCTAAACCATTATAGTTCGTGCCTGAAATAATAGGGTCATTTGGGGTTATTGGAATTAATACACAATCAGAGCTGTTTGGTATTCCTACCGGTGTCCAGTTATTGTTTTTATTCCAATCTGAATCTATTGAGCCGTTCCATGTTTTATCTCCTATGACAGTAACAACGGTTTCGTCATTTTCTACAATTGTATTTCCATTGCACAAAGTATAAGTTACTTGAGCTGTGTAGGTAGTCGTTGCAGTAGGACAAACATTAATTACGTCTGTGTTACCAATCATCGGGCCAGATGTTCCGGAGCCTTCAAACCATTGTATTGAAGTGATAGACGGACCTGATGGGACAAAACGCCAAGCTTCACTTGTTACAGTCCAATCGGCATCAAGACCGTTTCTACCGGGAGCAACAACTGCTTGTGATCCGGCTGCATTTTGAATACCTACAATAGCATTACCGCCATTCCAAGTAGAACATACATTTTTTTCTTTTATATAAACTTCAATAACATTTGTGTCTTCATAAAGGACAATCATACCGGTATATAGAATAGAATTACAGGTGGCAGAAAACATGGGGATGTCACTCCAAGAAGCCACTAAGGCACGGCATCCGGTGTTTAATGTAATTAGTTCCCAACCTACAGTTCCGCCTACACTTGGGTCGATATCATGATAAACCCCATAAATAGTGTTTGGAAATAAAGCACCAACTAAGCTAGGTAAGTTATTACTGAAAGCATAACCTGAGGGACCACCTGCACTTGCTGTATTAAAAGAAATCATCCCATTTGAACCCATGATACACGAATTATACGTATTTCCGTAAAAGCAAAAATTAAACGGAATATTAATGACGGGAGACCAAATATCATCAATATTTACACTTACCGGGTTTTGTAAACAATTAAATTGATAGGGTGGAATATATGTAATGGATTCTACGGTATAGCTTGATGTATCTCCTAATTGTAGATAATTTGCCTCTAAATCTACACAAGTTGCAACTGTGTGGCAGTCTATCGGAAGAGGGTCAGCACCATTTAAACCCAAACCCCCCGATTGGACAGATGGACAAGCTAGAGCAGTTGTTCCTGTTCCAGGACCACTTGAACAGGGATTAGTCGTACAATTAATTATAAAACTAACATTTCCACCAATTGTACTTTCAGGGTCTAATAGAATATAATATTGAATTCCTCCGGAAAGAAAAAAACTTGAACTTGTAGAAGCTCCAAATAAATCATCAATACATCCCCAACCAATGCCATTACATCCTGTTGAAACAGCTTTGTATTGGTAGTCAATTGTGCCATAGGAACCGGTTTGTTGAAGCGTATATGTCCCGGAAACGGTTGGTGTAAATGTATAAATAATTTCATTTCCCGGAGTTGTCCATCCACAAGGAGAGTTGGTATAAGTGCCGTTTCCAGCCGGAATTGTCACATTTATAGTTGAACCACAAGTGGCAATGTTTGTAATTGTTGAACAAGGATTAGTCGGTTCAGTTACACAAATACCAAAAGAGCCGTTGTTGTCATTTCCGAATTCCCAAATTCTGATGTAAATTGTTTCGCCGGGTGTTCTTCCTGTTAAGGAGAGCATGGACATTGCTCCACTTCCTCCGTCATCATCACATGCAATTAATGTTAAAGTTCCACAAGTGCCGGAATAAGCTGCCATTCCACTATCTGTGATAACTCCTGATTGGGTGTCAATATTTAAGTTACCACTTGCCGGTACAACAGCAGAAAACCAAACATCACCACCGGAGTATAAAGAACAGCCCGGAGCGGGTATGCCTAGACTAGCTGTGGCACCACTATTTGAGTAAGTAGTATAATTACAGGAACTGTTAACGGTTAGCGAAATGGCACCACTACATTCATCGTTTGTAAGAGGAGGTGGTGGGGCTGAACAAGTTCTGGAAATTGTAAATGTTCCCGTTGTATTACTGCCGCTTAGCCAATGAGCAACGTACACATAATATGTTGTTCCTAATGTAGTAGTAAATGTTGCGGTTTCAGGAGCAGTATCTGTACAAGCAATATTGGTTAGTGAACCACAAGTGCCGGTGGCAACGGATAGTTTAATATCAAATGCCGGGTTAGTTGAAATTGTTGTTTGTTGTCCGTCGCCTACAAAGGTGTACCAAACACCATAGTTGGACATAGTACAACCTGAAACATTAGCAATGTTTGTTGTGCCAATTGTTGTTCCGGCTAAATTGGATGTTCCACATGGCAAACTTGTTGCGTTAGAACATAAATCATTTACGGGTGGTGTAGGAGCAGAGCATGATGTACACGTAATAGTAGTTGTGCAACAGTTTGTTGCAGTTCCACAAGCCGCATCAGTATTATAATGCACATAATATGTTCCTGAAGTAGTAGCAGTAAAAGTATGAGGAGAATTTCCTTGACTGATTACTGTACCATTGTATGTGCCACTTCTTACGGTGATGTATCCGCCGCAAGTATTTGAAATTTGATAAGTTGTTCCGGCTACTATTGAAGTTATTGGGCTGTATTCTGTTTGATAATTACAAGTGCTGATTGTTACCGGAGTTGTATTTGTAGGTGCTATAGCAGAACCCCAAGAAGTAGTATTTGTACACTGAGCATTTGCTTCCTTTGCAAAGAAGAAAATAAAAAACAGCATAAAAATTTTAAAAACGAGTTTATTTGGTAATGGAAAAAAGATTCCCCAATCTTCTTTTTTCATTGTATGTGGTATTAGAGTCAATTAGTTTCGACTAAAATAATTATTTAAATTGAAAAAATAACAAAAGGCAAAACAATTGTTAATAAAATGTTATTTCGGCGAATAAAATAGGCTTTATGTTGACAATTCTTGTCAGTAAAATAGTAATTCGTTAATTTTTTGATATTTTTTAATGTAAAAAAACCTCATTTTGATTAAAAATGAGGTTTAAAAAAGAGTTGATAGAAAAAGTATTAAAAAACTTTTTTATTTATGATTCTGTTTTCATTGGTTAGTATTGTAACTAAAAGGACTTGATCAGCAATTCCTTTAATGTCATCAATAGTTAAAAGGTTACTGTCGATGTTGGTTTTTTCAACCAATAATCGACCACTGATGTCATAAACTTTAACTTTATTCATAGTGTGATTTCCGGTAGAAATTTGAATTGATTTAGCATTATCTCGATATACAATGACCTGATTATCGCTATTATCAGGAATGCCAAAAGTTTGATTTTGATATACAATTTTAAAACGATTGGTAAAAACCCCAGCGTCTGTTGTAAATAGATATGGTGCAGCTTTTAAATCATGATAACTATTCAAAAGTTCATCTTTCAAATAAATATTTTGTGTTTCAAATAATCCATCTACTTTACGAATTGCAATATGAAAAGTTCCGGGTGTGCTTACATTATAACAAAGAGGAACTTCATCTGAAATGTCAAAAGGGAGGGAACGACCTTGAATAGCAAACGTTTCAGCGTCAATCAAAGAATAAATCCCCATACTGCCGGAAGTTTTTTCCATAGCATCAAAAAATGAATCTTTTCCTTGCGTTGCTCCGTCAGCATAACCTAAAAGGGTTACAACAGAATTGTTGTTTGAATTAACTATGTCTAGCCAAATACGATGTCTTTCAGGAGCGATAATTCCATTTGTATTTTCGTTTTCAGTTGAATTTCGATAAAAATTATCATTAGCATACGTGTTACTTCGTTGCAGATTATTGAAATTAACTGTTCCGGAAGAATTACCCGGACCATCCACCATTTGTACAAAAAAGGCTTGACCGGTTTTAATTAAATCAGAAGCAGTCGGAATTGTTGTACCCAGATAATTGATAAATAAATAATCTGAGGAATTATAATTATAAGCAAAACTACCATAAAATGGATTGGTAACAGTTGTCCCGTTTGTTAAGGCAATATCACTTCCATGAGTCCAAAGTCTGACATTACCTAAAATACTGCTACTATTGTCATATAAAAACTGTAAAGCATTTATGGCAGAAGGATAAGGGTTTCCTAAAAGATTCCAATTGTCATCTAAATTTGTAATTTGTGTACCGTTTACACCTGCATACGGAATACCGGTATATACTCCTCTTTCTATCGTTACAGGGATAGTGCCATTGTTTGGCACTCCGGAAAAAGTACTGTTTATAGAAGTAGCAGCCATGCTTGATGAGCTAGAGCCTCTGACAATATATCCTTTTCCTGTTTCCATGGTGTTTCCATTGGCATTTACCCAAGTTCCTTGACTTATATTTGGAAGAATACCATTTCCATTATTTAAAGTTGTATTCCATTTGTATTTTGGACCTTGAGTTGGTGTAGTATAAATGGAATTTAAAGCTTGATTTGAAACGGGTGATGACCAATAGACATAATCTCCTCCTTTAATTCCTGAGGCAATTCTTCTATAGATAATATCACCACTGTTTGTAACATTGTCAATTTGCACCATACTACCGTTGTTTTCAATATCAAAAATACCGCCTGGTACAATTGTTACTTTCTCAGTAACGGTTAAAAAGTTAGATGAACCTAAATTTAAATTTCCAGTAGATTGTACCCTCAAATTTTTGGCAAACGCTTGATAATTAGTTCCTGTAATATCGGTATCATTATAGATAATTACGCAATTATTGGCATTTGGAATTCCGGTTGGTTTCCAATTAGCAGGATTATTCCAATTACTGTCTGTTGGATTATTGTATATTTTAGAATTATTAATCACCACTATATTTCCGGCAACTGAACATCCATTAGACAATGTAGTGGAAACAGGAATAGTGAAATTTGAATTTTCTAATTGTGTTATAGTTGGTCTTATATAGATAGTACTTGCAGGTGTTCCTGAATTATATTCAGTGCCCGGAGTACAACTTGGATCAGAGAATGCATCTACGGTTGAGGTGTCATAATTAAAGGATGTTGTTAATGGTTTTTCTCCAAAAAGTTTGATATCGTCAACAGCAGCACCATCTCCTAACCAACCTGTAGAGCTTGACCATGTGCGATGTCTGATTCGAATTTTTACATTGGTTTGATTTATTAAACTAGATAAATCAAATGATAAGGTAGAAAATTTTGTTCCTATACCCATGTCTACAATGTAATTTGCCAAAGTATTAGAAGTAGCAAAATTGTTAGTAGAACTTTCAATAATGACATATTCCGTATAAAAGGTGTCGTTATCCGGAAGATATCTGGAATAATAAAGCTTCATTGTTAAGGTTAAGTTTAAATAATTAGTAGTATTTAAACCTGAAGTAAGTGTTAAGGAATTTTCAATTTCATTCGGGGCTGATGGACTAATATCTGCTGTAGTCATTGCGAATTTATTACTGCCGAAACCTGAAGAAATAGCCGGTTTCCAAACGGGGCCATTTGGAATAAAAGTACTAGTTCTAACAGTCCATCTTGTTAAATTATCAAAAGAATTATTGTTGGCATCTGTATTGAGATTACTAAAAACGCCCAATGTGCCAGATTCAAAATCTTCATCAATTAAATAGAATAGTTCTTTATCTCCTGCAGCAGTTAGTGCTAAAATGGCATTATCTCCACATATAATTGGATTGGAAGGAGTAAAAGATAAAGTAGGAAGTGGACTAACTTTGGCAACAATTGGTGTTCTAACAATTGCTTCACAACCGTTAACAGCTGTCACATAAAATGTAGAAGTAGACGAAATGGGTGAAGTTGTCCAATTGCCAGTAAGAGTAGTTTGAAAAGGTACTCCGCCAAATTCTGTGTTATACCAATTATATGAAGTTGTTCCGGGAGATCCCGTTACAGACAAAGGCACTTGACCTGGTCCGCAAATTTCACCTTCAGTGATGGATACAATTTTTACATCACAACGCTCAATAACTGTAAACAAATAATCTTCTGCTTCGCCATATTGATTAGTAGAATATGCTCCAAATGTTCCTGTATTAAAAGGTTGGCATGCATCAAAATTTAATCCAAAATATTCATCTGGATTACCATTAAATGGGTTACCATCATTGTAAAAACTATTAAAAGTTCTTACACGCACTCTATAATCACCAGGCACGGCTCCAGAAGGTATGGCAAAACCAAAAGTATTAGAAATACCAGCCACAGCAGGACCATAAACCATTTCTGTAGCTTCGAATGTGCCGTTTTTATTCCAATCAACCCAAGCGTGTAATCTTGCTCTTCCTCCGGTTGATTCAACTAGCATATTTACTCCTTCGCCTTGGACTTGCTGAGCTTTTGTAGGTAAACCTGTAAAGTCTTGATATCCAGGGGTAATATTACTAAAAGTACTTGTGTTGTTTGTTTCTACATAAGTTCCAATAAAAGCAACTCTGCTAATGTATCGGTCACTATTTCTTGGAGAAGCAGTTGTTGGAATACATGGGCCAGGTGGTGTTCCCACTGTTGTTGTATTTCCAATCAAAATAGTTGGGTTTGTATTGAATATAGGACCGCCACTACATTTGGCATTCATAGAATAAATGAAAAAATAATAAGTTGAAGTTGTATTTAAACCGCTTGCTGTAAAGGTTGTATTGCTATCTGTATCAATTACGATATTGCCAACACCAATGCTTGTTCCTGTTGGATAAGTGGTACCATTCGTAAGTAATGCAGTTGGAGCCACACCCGTTGTATTCATTAAAACTAAATAGTTTTGTGGTGCTGGAACAGCTGCTGTAAATGTACCGGTAATTGAAGTAGCTCCGGGAGTTAATATTAAAGCAGTCGGCTGAGCAGTTGGTGCAGTACAAGGAGGAGCTGCTAAAATGGTAACACTGTAATCTTCTACTTCACCATCTTGACCATTTTCACAAGGACTACCAGCTATAGAAAAACGAGAAGAAACCCTCATTCGTGTTGCTCCAATTGAAGAATTGATAGGGATTTGTATAGTGAACGGGCATAAGGAGCTTAGTCCATTTGCACTGTTTGTTACTGTTCCTAAATTATATGCTTCTCCCGCATCATCAAAATCACCATCTAAATTCCAATCAAACCAAACCATTTGAACTTGAGTATAGTTACCATCTGTATTAACCCATACATCGATGTTGTAATCTATTCCTTGTGTTACAGTTGTATTATGAGTGGTTGTATAATTTGTATATTCATTCCCGGCATTTGCAGATGTGCTGTTGTCTATCGTATTAAATCGAACTCGAGTTATACCGTCATTAAATCCTGCGGTTGTGGGAATGGATGCACAATAAGATAAAGGAGTGATTGCACTACCTGTTAAAGGACTTGTTGTATTGTATAAAGGCCCACCTGTACACAAATTATTCATTGAAAAAACAAAAAAATAATAATTTGTAACAGCAGATAATAAAGTAGCAGAAAAATTAGTATTACCATCTGTATCTATGACCACATTAGTGCCTCCCAGTGCGGTTGAACCAATTATATAAGTAGTTCCGTTAACAGGAATAGGGGCAACACCCGAAGTGTTCATGACCACTAAGTAGTTATTTGCCGTAGGAGAAGCAGCAGTAAATGTTCCATTAATGGTGGCTTCACTTGAAGTTAAAACTAAAGCAGTTGGTTGAGCTGTTGGCGTAACACAAGGAAGTGGAGCAATTACGTTAAGTAGGTAATCTTCCGCTTGACCATAACCTGCTCCGGTTTGGCAAGGGCCGGATGAGTAACCGTTGTAACGCTTCATAACTCGCATTTTTATTAATCCAAGTCCAGCGGTTAAAGGAACAGCGATATTCCCGGTTAGGCTAATAAAATCGACTCCGGTTGAGTTAGTGATTGTGCCTATGTTGTAAATTTCATTGGCAACATTTCCAAATGTTCCGTTTTTATCCCAATCAATATAGACTCTTATGTTGTTTGTAAAATTACCTGCCGTATTACCCATGACTGAAATAGCATTGGTTGCTGAACCTTGCATAACTGTTCCGGTTATACAAAATGATTCTAATGCAGGCGTCCCGTTTACTGTGTTTGATGTAGTATTGTTTATTCCGGCAAAAGTGACATTAGTAATAGGTTCAATTCCACTTGTAAAAGTAGGTGAACAATATGCCGCTAATGTTGAAGTATAGGTAATTCTAACATGACCACGACCACCTGCTCCACCACTACGATCAGTTGTATTGGTTCTTCCACCGGCACCGCCAGCCCCTATTCCGCCTGTAACACCTACACCAGTAGTGTTTCTGCCGGTAGCACCTGCATATCCATTTGTTGGTGCAGCACCTGCAGTAATTCCGGCGGCATCATTTCCAACTGTATCTCCCGCACTTGAGCCACCTCCACCGCTAAAGTTGTTCCCGGCATTTCCACCATTTCCACCATAAGTTGAAATGATGGTCCCCCCATTATTTCCTGTAGTAAATGCAGTTGCTCCGGTTCCCCAAGTGTTGTTTGCCGTAACTGCTCCGCCGGCACCTCGTCCGCCTACTGCTATGATAGTAGTATTTGTATCAAACCAAGAAGGTTGGCCATTACTTCCAGTAACTCCTGAACCGCCATTACCAACAAATAAGTTATAAGTTGTGCCGGGTGTTACAGCATATGTAGTTCTAATGTAACCACCACCAGAGCCTCCGCCACCAGCAGAGGGATTTCCTTCAGCTCTTTGTCCACCACCACCGGCACCCCATACTTCAAGGGTAATGGAAGTTACGTCGCATGGAGCAGTCCATGTACCGTTACCAGTAGTAGTAATATTTACTGTGGTTTGTCCAAAAGCAGTGGAAGATCCAAAAAAAGCAACTAACATCAATATTAAATGTATGATGTTGTTTTTGGTATTGAAATAGGTTTCTTTTTTAAAAAAAACTAAACCAATTCGTAAATTGAAATTTTGTATCATGATAAGCACGGTTTTAGATCGTTGTCTTAAATAATTTCAATTTTAACAAATGTTTGGGGCAAATGTCAATTCCTTAAGATTGAATTATGGTTTTAACTGTAGTATTGCTTAAGAGTTGAATTTAAGCATGTAATTTTTTGTTTTTGGAATATATATGATACAATATTAACACTTTAATAACGGAATAACTAAAATAGTCGATGAAAGTTTTTAAAATCCGATGAACTACATAATAATAAAATTCTGCTTTTTATGGTATAAAAAAAGGCCTCTGTAAAGAGGCCTTTAGGTTAAACAACTAAAAAAATTAATATAAGATTTTCTTGTTAACAGTTATTCCATTTTCTAAGGTGATTTTAAGTATTAATGCTTGATTAGTCTTTTGCTCTTTTAAGGAAATTTCATTTGCATTAATATTAAAATAATGATTAATTTTTCTGCCTAATACATCATATACAACTAACTCTTTTATAAGTTCATTTGTAGAATATACAGTTAAATTTTCATTTGTAACAACTTGTATTTCTTGACTTTCAAAATCAGTTATACCTAATGTTCCGTTGGTGTAGATTATTTCAAAACGTTCATTGAACACCCCTGGAGTTGAGGTAAAACTATATGGGTTTAAAGTTAAATTATGAATGACACCCAAAGATTTATCTCTTAAGTAAACTGTTTGTTCATTTGTAAAGATACCATCAACTGCAGCAATTGCTAAAGTGTAATTTCCACTCGTACCAATTTTAAATCCTAACGGGACAACATCATTGGCATCAAATGGTAAGGCTCTTCCTTGAATACAAGCTTTTTCAGAATCAATTAATGAATAAAGTACTAAGGCATTATCAATTTTGGTGTAAGCATCAAACATGCGGTCTTTGGCATTTGTGGCACCTACAGCATAACCCACTAAACTACGACTTACACTATTGGTTGATGAAACTAAGTCTAACCAAATTCTACTGTTACTAGCCGAGTTTTCTTCATTCAATGAATTTCCATTTCTGTAAAACTGAGTATTTTTATTTTTAACACGCATTGAATTTGTAAAATTCACAGTTGAAGTTGTCGCAGCACCATCTAACATGGCAACAAAGAAACTTTGACCGGCCGGTATAAAACCATCGTATGTAGCAGGTCCACTTATGGTTCCTGTTCCATTATGAATGATATAGTCATTTGATGTATAATTATAAGTAAAACTACCATAAAATGGATTTCCATTAGCATTACTTGGTAATGTACCATGAGTCCAAACTCTTATAGATCCTTCTAAATCAGGATTAGCAGCCATAAAATCTGTAAAACGAATAGCAGAAGGATAAGGGTTTCCGATAAGGTTAAAATTATCATCCATATTTGTAATAGTTACTCCATTTGTACCAGCATAATCTACACCAGTATAGTTTCCTCTTGAAATAGGTGTGCTGATATTACCGTTATTTGGGACACCTGTAAAATTTGCAGTAAATAGTTGAGCGGTTGAATTAAACGAGTTTGGGCCTCTCACAATATATCCTTTGCCAGGAATCATGTTTTCATTGGCATTGGCCCAATTTCCAAAACCTCCGTTAGTATTTGCAACTGTAGAATTCCAAAAGTATCTCACAGAGGAAGGAGTTCCGGGAGAAACTGCACTCACATGAAATGGTGTTACCGGTGATGACCAATATACATAATCCAGTTTTCGGATAAACGCATTTCGACGGTATGTTATATTTCCGGTATTTGTATTGTTGTCAATTTGAACCAGACTTCCGTTGTTGTTTATTTCAAAGGAACCACCGGATTGAACATCAACCCATTTTGTAACCGTAACACCATTATCTGAATCAACAGATAGTGTAGCACCGTTTAATACTCGTAAAGTTTTTGCTAAGCCTTCATACTCAAAACCGCCAATTAATGGATTGTTTGGAGTTACAGGAATAGTAACACAATCATTACTTGTTGGAACTCCAACTGGCGTCCAGTTGTTTGCTTCATCCCAATCATTGTCAATTGTTCCGTTCCATATTTTATCTTCAATAACTTTTACTTCTGTTTCATCAATTTCTGTAATAGTAGAGCCATTACACAAAGTGTAGGTTATCTTGGCAGTATATGTTGTCGTTGTTGTAGGACAAACTTCAAGAGTGTCTGTAGTAGCTATGACAGGACTAGATGTCCCTGAACCTTCAAACCATTCAAGGGTTGTAATAGGTGTTCCGGATGGAACAAATCGCCATGCTTCCATCGAAACAGTCCAATCAGTATCTAACGAATTTCTACTTGGGGCAACTACGGCTTGTGTACCATCAACATTTTGAATACCAACAACAGCATTTCCGCCATTCCAAGTTGGACATACATTCTTTTCTTTAATATAGACTTCGATAACATTAGAATCCTCATATAATACCATCATTCCTGTATATAAAATAGAGTTACAAGTATTGGAATACATTGGTATTTCACTCCAAGAGGCAACTAAAGCTTTACATCCGGTTGTTAAAGAAATTAATTCCCAACCAACAGTTCCACCCTTACTCGGGTCAATGTCATGGTAAACACCATAAATAGTATTGTTAAACAGTGCTCCAACAGTGCTTGGTAAGTTATTGGCAAATTGCCATCCGGCATATCCACTAGCATTTGAAGTGTCAAATGTTAATAACCCATTTGAACCAATTAGACATGAAGTATACGTGTTTCCATAAAAACAGAATGAAAAAGGTAGATAAATTTCTTCAGACCAAACATCATCGATATTCACACTCACAGGATTTGCTAAACAATTAAATTGATACGGTGGTTCATATGGAATTGACTGTACGGTATAATCTGTTGTTAAACCAAGTTTTAAATATGTAGCTTCTAATGTAGTACAAGTTGATGGAGCATCACACTCAATAGGGTCTGGATTTGCACCACTTAAACCTAATCCACCTGCTGCAACAGAAGGACATCCTAAAGAAGATGTTCCAACTCCTTCACCCGCGGTACAAGCTGCGGTTAAACAATTAATAGAGAAGCTTACATTTTCTCCTCCACTTGTAAGAGGGTCAATCATGATGTAATATTGGTTGCCTGCCGACATGTAAAAAGTATAACTGGTTTGTGCACCGGTTAAAGGGCCAATACACATCCAATCACTTGAATTACATCCGGTTGAGGCATTTTTGTATTGGTAGTCAATATAATTATATGAACTCAATTGTTGAATAGAAAATGTACCCGAAACGGTTGGAGTAAATGAATATAAATATTCAATTCCTGGTGTAGAATTTCCACACGTTGAACTGGAATATATTCCATTTCCTGCAGTTATGGTTTGGTTTATTACTTCACCACATGAACTTATATTTACGATATTATCACAAGGATCGGCTGGAGTTGTTACACAAATTGAAAAATCTCCTCTCAATCCATTATAATATCCATATACACGAACATAGTAGGTGTTGCCTATTGTTAATCCGGTTAGTGAGGCCACTTCAGGATTATAATTTATGGTAACATCTCTACAAATAATACTGGTTAATGAACCACAAGAACCACTGAATACTTGTAAAACTGCATCGTTTAATGTTGTAGGTGAAACGGTCACAATATGGTTTGTTGAAGTAGCCACGAAACTGTACCAAACATCATCTTCCGCTGTACCGGAACATCCTGATTGCGATTGAGTTGCACCATTTGTTGTTCCAAAAGTAGACGTAGTACATGTATTAGTTGGATTAACAGTCAAATTAAAAGCACCACTACAATTGTCATTTGATGTTGTAACGCAAACAGAAAAGGTTCCTTGACCGGTTCCGTTTGCGGAGCTATGTACACGAACAAAATAAGTATTTCCTGCGGTTAATCCGGTAAATGAGGCAACTTCAGCATTACTACCAGTGGTTGCATTTCTACAAGAAAGACTTGTTAAAGTCCCACAAGACCCACTAAAAACTTGTAAAACAGCATCGCTTAATGTTCCCGGAGTAACTGTAACAATGTGATTTGTTGTTGTTGCAACAAAACTAAACCAAACATCATCATCCGCAGTTCCTGAACAACCAGCTTGTGATTGTGTTGCAGCAAAAGTTGTACCTGTTGTAAGTGTTGTACAGTTAGTATCTGGATTTACTGTTAAACTGATAGCATTTGAGCATGCATCATTTATGGGACCTAAATTAGAGATTAACGAAATATTATCTATTGCAGCAGGTGGTTGTGTTCCTGAGCTATTGTTGTTTACCCATTCAAAAACCAATCTAAACGATTGTCCCCCATATGATGAAGGTAAATTCAAAGTAGTGTTAGTCCAAGTTGCCTGGTTGTTATAACTACCAAGTAAAACTCGTCCCGTTGGTGCAGTTCCACTTGTTGTAATTATAGTTCCATATACTGGGATATAAGATGTAGGCGTTAACCATAAATTTAAGCGGTCACTTGTTCCTTGTCCTATTCCAATCCAACTAAAACTAAGTGTAATATCAGATTC
Source organism: Flavobacterium sp. (assembly GCF_013822155.1). GTDB lineage: Bacteria > Bacteroidota > Bacteroidia > Flavobacteriales > Flavobacteriaceae > Flavobacterium. The sequence goes on along the minus strand of NZ_PNJW01000013.1, from coordinate 40,016 downwards.
ATTTATAGGAATCGTAATGTCACGAAATAAATGCGTTCTTCTTGTTGCGTTTAAAGTATAATTGTGAGGTGGAGTTCCACTAGTATTGTTTGTGATATATGCACTTCTCGCACCCGAAAATCCTGCCGTTGCACCGGTATTGCAAACCCATTGATTTTGGGTCGATGTGCCCGTAGTAGCTGTCCAACCATTTGCAGCAAATGAAGTCCCGTTTTCAAATCCGCCATCTCCTGATGGATCGATAAGTACAGTTTGGGCTTGGGTTAAATTTGCAACTAACAGCAAACAAATAATTCTTATTTTTGGTAAAAGAGTATTGCTTGTTTGATTGACTTTTAAGTTATTCAATTGAGTAAAGATATTTTTCATAACCTATAATTTTTAAATTCGATTTCAGTTCATGATTTTTGACTCAACAAATATATATAAATACCGATAAAGTGTATTAAAAAATCGATGAAATACACAAATAAACATAATATGTAAGAAAAAAGATGTTATATTAAATACTAAAATATAAAATTTTTATAATTTTTTAATAGGATAATTTTATATTTATTAAATTAGAAGAGCCTTATTAAGTTGGTTTTTATGAAATCCTTTTCTGTAAAGATTAAAATTTGATTAATTATTTATATATTTGAACTTTAAGTTTTTAGATATGAGAAAATTACTGAAATTTTTACCACTAGTAATATGTTTTTTTTCTGTGCTCATAAGTCATGCTCAATTGCATGTGAGTTCAGGAAGTTTCGTTTACGTCCAAAACCAATATGTAACCGTTACTCAAGATGTAAGCCTTGCTGCTAATGGCGATATTTATTTAAGAGATGAAAGTCAGTTGTTGCAAAAAACAAGTGGTGTCTCAGCAAATACAGGATTAGGCTCACTTTCAGTTTTTCAAGAAGGAACTTCAAATAATTTTGGTTACAATTATTGGTGTTCTCCTGTTGGAGTGCCTTCTGCAAGTGTATTGAATTCTAATTTTGGGATTACATTATTAAAAAGACCTGATGGAATTACACCTATTTCATTTTCGCCTTTAGGGCAAACAACTACAACTTCAAATAATGGCTCTACAACAAATAGTCTTTTAACTATTTCAAGCCGTTGGATTTATACGTTAACTACAGCTAATCAATATTCAAGTTGGAATTTTATTGGTGCGGGAACTACTATTGCTGCCGGTCAAGGGTTTACCATGAAAGGCGTTAGCGGAACAGACAACACATCAGTACTTGGTGTTCAAAATAACCCAACTAATAAACAACGCTATGATTTTAGAGGAAAACCAAATGATGGAACAATTGGAATTCCTGTTGTTAGTGATCCTGGACCTAATTATACCAATAGTACATTAACCGGAAATCCATATCCCTCTGCTATAAATCTAAATTTATTTTTATTGGAAAATAGTGGGTATAGTATAGATTATGGTGATGGTAGTACTACTTTTGTAGGATCTCCCATTATTGATGGAGCTGCTTATTTTTGGGAGCATGAAAAACCGGGAACAACTCACGTTTTAGCAAATTACGTCGGAGGTTATAGCAGTTATGTTGCAAATAATGGACCCTTTTCACCGGGGACTTATGCTAATGAACCTTGGACTACTTATAATAGTGATGGTACACCAAATACAGCAAGTACTGGATTCGGAGTTAATTATTATCGAATGTTTTCTCCAATTGGGCAAGGATTTATAATTAAAGGCGTTGTTCCAACTCCTTCTCCAGAGGCTCAAATGAAAAATGATTATCGTGTTTTTGTTAAAGAAGGAGGTGTTACTACTAATTCCGAATTTGAAAGAAATGCAACCAATGAAAACTCAACAGATACAAATGAAAACTGGCAAGAAATTCCAAATTTAACCGGAACAGATTATACGCAGTTTTCAAAAGCTCAATTGCCTCAAATCAAAATTCATACGATTTTAAATAATCAATTTACAAGAGAAACCGTTTTAGCCTTTAATCCAAACACCAATGATGGGTATGATTTTGCTTTTGACGCTGCGACACAGGAACTTAATTTGCCTAACGATGCTTATTTTCCAATTGTAGATAATAAACAATTTGTGATTTCAACTTTGCCTTTCGAAATTACAAAACGAATTCCTTTTGCCGTTAAAGCTTCCACAGAATCAAATTTTAGAGTGTTAGTAGGTAATTTAATCAATTTTGATTTGGCTGAAAACATTTATCTTTATGATAAACAAACAACTATTTATCATGATATCAAGAATGGTTTTGTAGATATTACATTGCCTGCCGGAAATGTAACAGACCGTTTTGAAATTACTTTTTTAAATGAAACATTAAGTGCTCCTGATAATACTAGTTATAATTTTGATGTGATTCATAACAATGAAAACAAAAAATTGTCAATTAGTAATCCAAATTTATTAAATGTGAAATCTGTATCATTATTTGATATAACAGGTAAATTAATATTTAATAAAGAAAAATTAGTTGCTGAACCATCTTATGAATTTTCAACTTCCGGATTAAGCGACAGTGTTTACATTGTTAAGATTAATACCGCTGAAAATCAGGAAATCAGTAAAAAAGTATTGATTTTTAAAGAATAATTTTAATCGAAAGATAAATTTATCCAAAAGACAGTCATTATGGCTGTCTTTTTTTGTTCAGCTCAAATTCAGTACTTTTGTTGGCGTATGGAATTCAAAGTTATTAATCAGGAAGTGATTGGATTTAATAAAAATGTCTCCCTTTTTATTAAAAGAGAAGATTTAATTCATCCTTATATTTCAGGAAATAAATACAGAAAATTAAAATACAACTTGGAACAAGCGAAAGCCGAAAATCAAGATACTTTATTAACTTTTGGTGGAGCTTTTTCAAATCATATTGCAGCAGTAGCCTTCGCAGGAAAAGAATATGGTTTTAAAACAATTGGAGTAATCCGTGGGGATGAATTGGAATCACAAATAAATAATAATCCAACATTATTATTTGCACAACAATGTGGAATGAAGTTTGTGTTTGAAACGAGAGAAAAATACAGACACAAAAATGAAGCAACTTATCAGGTGGATTTAATGGATCAATTTGGTCGTTTTTATCTTATTCCTGAAGGTGGAACAAATGAATTAGCTATCAAAGGATGTGAAGAAATTTTAACACAGGAAGATGCCTTCTTTGACTATATTTGCTGTTGTGTAGGAACCGGAGGCACAATTTCAGGGATTATTAATTCTTCGTTGAATCATCAAAAAGTGATTGGTTTTCCAGTTTTAAAGGGTGATTTTTTAAAAGAAGATATTTGTAAATATGCCCAAAATAATCGGTGGGAATTAAATCTGGATTATCATTTTGGTGGATATGCAAAAATTGACAAAGCGTTGATTCAATTTATGAATTTCTTTTTAGAAAACACTAAAATACAATTAGATCCCGTTTATACCGGAAAGATGTTGTTTGGATTATATGATTTAGTTGAAAAAGGATTTTTTCCCAATGGCTCAAAAATTCTTGCTATTCACACCGGAGGCCTTCAGGGAATTCAAGGTATGAATATTAAATTAGAACAATTACATTTGCCCAAAATAAAAATACATGTTTAAGAAAGTAATTTTCCTTTTAAGTTTATTAATCATAACGGCTTGTTCTTCGTCTAAACCAACGATTAGAACTTCAAAATCGTCAGCTCCAATTACAAGAAACGTTAAGAAGCCAGTACAGAAACAAACTTCTAATTCCACAGTAAAGAATGAAAATGAAAACGCTCAGGAAGTTTTAGAAGCGACTTCAAAGGTAAAAGTTACACCGGAAATGGTGATAAAATATATCGAAGATTTTAAGGAAACTGCCAAAAATAACATGCGACAATTCGGAGTTCCGGCAAGCATTACCTTAGCACAAGGAATTTTAGAATCAGGAGTTGGAACAGGAACTTTAAGCCAAAAGGCAAATAATCATTTTGGCATTAAATGTCATAAAGAGTGGACAGGACCTAGTGTTCTTTTCGATGATGATTCTGAAAAAGAATGTTTTAGAAAATACAAAGATCCGGCAGAGTCCTATCGTGACCATTCCTTGTTTTTAACTTCCAGAAGCCGTTATGATTCGCTATTTGAATTGCCTCAAGGTGATTATAAAGCATGGGCAAAAGGGCTCAAAAATGCAGGTTATGCAACAGACCCAAAATATCCTGATAAGTTAATCAGTTTGATAGAACGGTATAATTTGCATCAATATGATGTTGAAGTTGTTGGAAAATCAGCTATTCAAACAAAATCAACTTCCGAAACAATAACTACCAAAGAAGAATATGTTGTGGTTAAAGGAGATACGCTGTATTCACTTTCCAAAAAATTTAATATTTCTGTTGACGAATTAAAAAAGAAAAATAATATAAAATCAGATTCGCTTTCAGTTGGACAGAAAATCAGTGTGAAATAATGATTTAAAAAATAAATAAAATACAATGTTATACCAAAGAAGTAGTGAACTGTTTGCTGAAGCGGAAAAAGTAATTCCGGGTGGAGTTAATTCTCCTGTACGAGCTTTTAAAGGAGTTGGCGGTACACCAATTTTTGTAAAAAGTGCCAAAGGGGCTTATTTATACGACGAAGATGGAAACAGACTGATTGATTATATCAACTCTTGGGGGCCAATGATTTTAGGTCATGCTCATGAGCCCGTGATTAGGGCAATAACTGAACGAGCTAAACTTGGAACTTCTTTCGGAATGCCAACGGAATTGGAAACACAAATTGCCGCATTAGCTGTTTCGATGGTACCAAATATTGATAAAATTCGTTTTGTAAATTCGGGAACAGAGGCTTGTATGAGTGCTGTTCGTTTAGCTAGGGGATTTACAAAAAGAGATAAAATCATCAAGTTTTCAGGCTGTTATCATGGGCATTCAGATTCCTTTTTGATTCAAGCGGGTAGCGGTGCCAGTACATTTGGAATACCCAATAGTCCCGGCGTAACACAAGGTACAGCGAAAGATACTTTATTGGCCAATTATAATGATTTGGAAAGTGTAGCTCAACTCTTTGAGTCAAATAAAGAGGAAATTGCAGCAATCATTGTAGAACCCGTTGCAGGGAACATGGGCTGTGTGCCACCTTTGAATGGATTTTTAGAAGGTTTAAGAAAACTTTGTGATGCTGATGGAGCATTACTGATTTTTGATGAAGTAATGACCGGATTTCGATTGGCAAAAGGAGGTGTTCAAGAATTATTTGGAATCAAAGCCGATATTGTTTGTTTCGGAAAGGTAATTGGAGGCGGATTACCGGTTGGTGCTTTTGCTGCCCGAAATGAAATTATGAATTACTTATCTCCGATAGGGCCTGTTTATCAAGCGGGAACTTTATCCGGAAATCCGTTAGCGATGGCAGCCGGTTTTGCCATGTTAAACGAATTGAATCAAAATGATGTTATCTTTAAACGTTTGGACGAAAAAACAACATATTTGGAAAATGGAATTCGGGACGTTTTGACTAAAAACCAAATTGCTTTTACAATTAACAAAGTCGGTTCCATGATTTCTGTCCATTTTAATGAAACACCAGTTATTGATTTTCAAACGGCTAAAGGGGGAGATAATGAAACCTTTAAAAAATTCTTTCATGGATTGTTAAAAGAAGGCATTTATATAGCTCCATCAGCCTATGAAACATGGTTTATTACAGATGCTTTAACTTATGAGGATTTAGATTTTACGATTAAAGCAATCGATACTGTTTCAAAACAATTTTAAATAAAAAAATCCCGAGTAATCGGGATTTTTTGTGATTTCTATATAACTACTGTTATTTTGCAGATTTGTATTTCGTTAACCTTGCATATAATTCTGGTTTTTGAGCAACAGTTTTTCTTTGTTCTTCAGTTAAACCAGACATTATTTTCTCACCGAATTTTTGGTATGTAATTACTCTTTCGTCTTCAGTAGTACAACCTGCTATTGCTTCTTCACGCATCATAAACAAAGTCATCAAATCATTTTTAAATTCCGGAGTGATGTCTATAACAGCACTCAAATCAGAAATATCTTTGTAAGCAGCTTCTTTAGGATTTACTTCTCTTGAAGTAGGTTTAGCATTACTTATTGAACTTTGTGCATTAGATGAAAATCCAAAAGCAATCATAAACAATACTATAGCAACAATTTTTTTCATAATAACGGTCATTTTTAGTTAGTTAATGAGCGAATATAAATCAAATTGACTAACTGACAAAATATTGTTTAAAAAAATTATTTTTTGTTTGCAAATTTTTTCGATTTATTCATTCTTCGAGCTTGCATTTTTTCAGAGCGATTAGCCAAATTTTCTTCAAACTTAGCCATTTGTTCAGGAGTAAGAATTTTTTTAAAAGCTGTTTTCATAGCGATTTTTTCATCTAGCATTTGACTTTGATTAGCAAATCGTTCTTCATCGGTTGGTTTTACACCACTTTCTCTTTTAGCTCTCATCTCAGTTTGTATGGTTTCTCTTTTTTTGGCTTGTTCCAATACTAATTTTTTTACTTCCACTTGCTGTTTTTGGTTTAAATCTAAATGGAGCGTCATTCTTTTTACTTGAAGTTCTGCTCTTTGTTCAGGTGTGAAATTTTGTTTTTGACCCATTCTTGCAGGTCTTCCATTACTAGCATTAATTTGGCCTTCTTGTGCAAATGTTATTAATCCAAATAACAAAATTGCGGTTACAATTACATTTTTCATTTTATTTGTTTTTTATGAATGATATACATTAAGACCATTAATAATTTGAATAGTTTAATGCTTAGGATATTTTTAACAAAAAAGACCACACAAAATGGAATTCTTACATTTTTAAGTATATTGCATACATAACCAAAAAAACTCACACATGGAAGAAATTCAAAATGCAAATCAAAAACCAATGTCAGTCAAAGACTGGCTCGTAACACTTTTAATTATGGCAATTCCTTTAGTAGGATTTATTATGTTATTTGTTTATGCCTTTGGTAATAATGAAAACGTAAATAAACAAAATTGGGCTAAAGCACAATTGATAGTTTTGGCAATCGTAATTGGTTTAATGATTGTTTTTATTTCCGTATTTGGAGCAATCTTCGCTTCTGCAATGGCTGGATCTCAAAATTATTAAAAACAAAAAAATCCCGACTATTTATAGTCGGGATTTGATTTTTATAATTTATTTAAATTAACCTTTCAATTCAACGGTTTTAAGTTCTCCTTCAACATGAACTTTTACCAAATTGTTTTTGGCTAAACCTTTCATAGCCGCATCCCATTTTTTGCCGCTTAAAGCTGATTTTTCCTTTAATTCAGATAGCGAAATATTGTTTGAGATTTTTAAAATTTCTACTACAATTTTTTCGTCTTCAGATAATTCCACTTGTTTTTTCTCAGGTCGCATTTGTGGGAAGAATAAAACTTCCTGAATGGATGGATTGTTGGTTAAAAACATAACTAGTCGATCCATTCCAATACCTAATCCGGATGTTGGGGGCATTCCATATTCTAATGCCCTTAAAAAGTCGTTATCAATAAACATGGCTTCGTCATCACCACGATCGGCTAAATTTAATTGTGCTTCAAAACGTTCTCTCTGATCAATTGGGTCATTTAATTCAGAATAGGCATTTGCCACTTCCTTTCCACAAACAATAAGTTCAAATCGTTCCGTAAGTTCAGGATTAGTTCGATGTTCTTTACATAACGGACTCATCTCTTTAGGATAGTCGGTTATAAAAGTAGGTTGAATAAAGCTACCTTCACATTTTGCTCCAAAAATTTCATCAATTAATTTACCTTTTCCCATGGAATCATCTACTTGAACGCCCATGTTTAAAGCAGCAATTCTAATTTCATCTTCTGTTTTTCCTGAAATATCAAAACCGGTGAATTTAATAATTGCATCGGTCATTGTGATACGGGTATAGGGAGCTTTAAAATCCACCTGATGCTCTCCAAATGTCGCATTAGTTGTCCCATTAACGTGCGTTGCACAAAATTCTAGCAGATTTTCAGTGAAATCCATCATCCAATTGTAGTCTTTATAAGCTACATAAATTTCCATTGCTGTAAATTCCGGATTGTGCGTTCGGTCCATGCCTTCATTTCTGAAGTTTTTAGAAAATTCATAAACACCGTCAAAACCTCCAACAATTAATCTTTTCAAATATAATTCATTGGCAATCCGCATATACAAAGGAATATCTAAACTATTATGGTGAGTCATAAATGGTCTCGCAGCTGCACCACCTGGAATAGATTGTAAAATAGGTGTTTCTACTTCAAAATAGCCTTTGTCGTTAAAAAACGTTCGCATGGCATTAAAAAGTTTTGTTCTTTTAACAAAGACTTCTTTCACATGTGGGTTTACAACTAAATCGACATAACGCATACGAAAACGCAACTCAGGATCGGTAAAAGCATCAAAAACGTGTCCTTCCGTATCTGTTTTGGGAAGAGGTAAAGGTCTTAGTGTTTTACTCAAAAGTTTAAAATTTAAAACTTTAATTGTTTTTTCACCGACTTGTGTAGTAAATAATTCACCTTCTACACCAACAAAATCACCAAGGTCAATCAGTTTTTTAAATACTTCATTGTATAATGTTTTGTCTTCACCCGGGCATATTTCATCTCGATTAAAATACAATTGAATTCTTCCTTCACTATCTTGTAAAGATGCAAAAGAGGCTTTTCCTTGAATTCGGGTACTCATAATTCTTCCGGCAACAATCACTTTCTTGCCTTCTTCATAGTTTTCCTTCACTTCAGTTGAAGTGTGATTAACCGGATAAAGGTCAGCAGGGTATGGGTTAATACCCATTTCTCTTAAAATGTTTAGTTTTTCGCGTCGAATTATTTCTTGTTCCGAAAGTTGCATAGCATCAATTTTTAAAGGTGCAAAGATAATTTTTTTTTAGTTAAGGACAACCTAGTGAAATTGCATTGGTTTATTTTGATTTGGGTTTTTAGAGACTTGTAAATAAAACAGTTTAATTTGTGAAGGTATAAATTGTACTTTTGTACTTTTAACTACAAAATGAACAAAAAAATTCAACTTCAAGATTTAGGCTCAAAAGACTATAAACTAACTTGGGATTACCAAGAAGAATTGTTTAAAAAAATAGTTGATATTAAAATTTTGAACAGAAGAGAAGGCTCAGCAATTGAAACGCCAAATTATTTTCTTTTTGTGGAGCATCCTCATGTATATACTTTAGGTAAAAGTGGCGATATTTCAAATTTACTGCTTTCTGAAAAACAACTAGATGCAAAAAAAGCAACTTTCTATAAAATTAATCGGGGTGGAGATATTACGTATCATGGTCCCGGACAAATCGTAGGCTATCCAATTATTGATTTAGAAAATTATTTTACTGATATTCATAAATATTTACGGTTTTTAGAAGAGGTCATCATTCTAACGTTAGCTGAATATAATTTAATAGGAACAAGAAGTGAAGGAGAAACAGGAGTTTGGTTGGATGTAGGCACTCCTTTTGCTCGAAAAATATGTGCGATGGGTGTTCGGGCTTCTCGCTGGGTAACCATGCATGGTTTTGCTTTAAATGTGAATGCCGATTTAGGATACTTTGATAATATCATTCCCTGTGGCATTCGCGGAAAAGCTGTAACTTCTTTACAGGTTGAACTCGGTGTTGAAAAAGTAGAGGAAGAGAAAGTAAAAGAAAAAATAGTAAAACACTTTTCTAATTTATTTGAAGCTGAATTTATAAATCCAATTTCAATTGATCAGGTAATAATCTAAAGGTCATTCGGTGGTATTTGGTCGTACCGTATTTAGCAATTGCTTCTCGATGTTCCTTGGTAGGATACCCTTTGTTTTGTTTCCAATTATACATGGGAAATTCTTCATGAATCTGATTCATATAATCATCTCGGTAAGTTTTAGCTAAAACAGAAGCAGCTGCAATACTAACATATTTACTGTCCCCTTTAACTATGCTTGTAGTCGGAATAGATTTCAAAAGTTCCGTTTCTTTAGGAGTAAAAATCTTACCATTTTTTTGAATCAATCCTAATTTTCCATTTAAAGGTCTGTTTCCATCTACAATAATATAGTTTGGAATTCTCTTTAATTTCAAAATACTTTCCTGCATAGCTTTCATGGAAGCATTCAAAATATTTATTTCATCAATTTCTACATTATATATATGTGTAACGGCAAAAGAAAAAGCAGTTTCCTCAATAATGGGTCTTAATTCAAATCGGACTTTTTCGGACAACTGCTTAGAATCGTTTAGTAATTCAAAATATTTTTCAATCAAATGAGTCCCATTTTCTTGTCCAAATCGTAAAGGGCTTATTACTGCAGCCGCGGTCACCGGTCCGGCAAGACATCCTCGGCCGGCTTCATCTGTTCCGCATTCAAATTCATATTCCGAGTATCTTAATTTTAACATAAAAATAGTTTAATAAAATGAGAATTGTCACGCAACCATTTCTGTTTTAAAGCATCTTCTAATCAAGTTTGTGCCATAACAACGAACTAACTGCAAAATTTTTAACAAAAATAAATAATATTATTCCGAAGTAATATTTGTTTATTTAAGAAATTATTAGGAAGTTTGCGGAATAACTAACTCAAATAAATTTAATATGAGATCGAAGTTCAAATGGATTTTTACGCTTTTACTAGCGTTTTCAATGCAGTTTTCGTTCGCACAAGAGAAAACTGTATCAGGTACTGTTACTGATGCTAGCGGTATGCCGTTGCCAGGTGCAACAGTTGTTGTTAAAGGTACAAGTAGAGGTACATCAACAGATTTTGATGGAAAGTATTCCATTAAAGCAAGTGTAGGCGAAACGTTAGATTTTTCTTTCGTAGGCTACAAAGCAGTTTCTGTTAAAGTTGCTGCGTCTAACGTAGTAAATGCTACATTAAAAGATGATACTGCTTTAGATGAAGTTGTAGTAACGGGTGCTTTTGGTGTTAAGAAAAAAGAAAAAGCCGTAACCTATGCTGCACAATCTATTAAAGGTGAAGCAATGACTGAAGCCAGAGAGGCTAACTTAGTGAATGCTTTATCCGGTAAAGTAGCCGGGGTTCAGGTTACAAGTTCTTCAGGTTCTGTTGGAGCTTCTGCCAGAATTATTTTAAGAGGTGCTTCTTCTATCGTTGGTAACAACCAACCATTGTTTGTTATTGATGGTGTTCCATTTGATAATACAAATTATGGTAATGCAGGTTCTGGTGGTGGTAGAGATTTACCAAATGGTGCTGCGAGTATTAATCCTGATGATATTGAAAGTATCAATGTGTTGAAAGGACCTACTGCTGCTGCATTATATGGTTTAAGAGCCAGTAATGGAGTTATTTTGATTACTACTAAATCAGGCAAAAACAAAGGTAAGTTTGAAGTTTCTTTTAACTCTAACATTACTTTTTCTGATCCATTGAAATTGCCAAGCTTTCAAAATTCTTATGGACAAGGAGCTACCAATGATTTTTTTAATTTTTTTGATGGATCTGGTGGTGGTTACAATGATGGTGTAGATGAAAGTTGGGGTCCTGCGTTAGATGTGGGCTTAAACTTTGTTCAATGGGATTCTTATAAAGTAGGTGGAGCTCCATTACCATGGGTTTCTCATCCTGATAACGTGAAAGATTTTTATGACACTGGGGTTTCAATCACAAACAGTGTGTCTTTTATTGGGGGTAATGATGTGTCTAACTTTAGACTTTCGATTGGTAATTCTGACGAAACGGGGATGGTTCCTTTTACAGATTTCAAAAAATTCAATGTTTCTTTAAATGGTTCAACTCAGTTAGGGAAAAAGGCAACCGCTGGAGGTAGTGTAAATTATTTTAATAATAAAAGTAATAACTTGCCAACAGTTGGGTATAACAACCAAAACGTTGTACAACAGTTTATTTGGTCTGCTCGTAACGTTAACTTTCCTGATTTAAGAGATTGGAGAAATTTACCATTGGCTGATCCTAATACATTAGCAGCTGGTACTCCATTAAACTGGAATACTAATTTCCAAAACAATCCTTATTGGATATTGGAAAAAAATAGAAATACATTTGATCAAGACAGATTTACCGGTAATGCTTTCTTGAATTTTAAATTCAATGATAATTTATCTGTGAATGGTAAATTAATGATGGATCATTATTCTCAAAGAGAAACATTAAGAAGTGAAAAAGGTACTAATGAGTTTCAAGATGGTTACTATGCTGAAGTCCAAAGAAGATATACTGAGATAAATGCAGAAACTATTCTTACTTATCAAAAAGATTTAAGTGAAGATTTTAAGTTAAGTTTGAATGCGGGTATGAATAGTATGAAAAGAGTAAGAACAAATATTAGTGGAGAATTAGCAAGTGGTATTGAGTTGCCGGGGTTATTTACTTTAAATAATCCTAAATCAGGGACTTTCGCATTAGCTAATAATACTTATTTTGAACAAAGAATTAATAGTGTGCTTGGTTTTGGTCAATTATCTTATAAAGGATATGCCTTTTTAGATTTTTCAGGAAGAAATGACTGGTCAAGTTTATTAGCTCCAGATTACAATTCTTTCTTTTATCCTGCTGTTTCTGGGTCTTTAATTTTATCTGATATTTTAGGATTCAGCAATGCTAAGATAAATTATTTAAAGCTTAGAGGTGGATGGTCTAAAGTAGGGGGTACTGGTGCATTGGGTGAGTATAGTACAAATACTACTTTTAATGTTACTGGTAATTTATTTGGAACTATTTCAACTGTGCCAAATACACAGTGGAATCCATTGATTAAACCTGAGTCAACAACTGGTATTGAAGCTGGTTTTGATTTAAATGGATTTAATAACAGATTACGTTTCGCTTTTACTTATTATGATCAAACGAGTGATGATTTAATATTGCCATTACAAGTTGAAACAGCTTCAGGGTTCACAAATTCATGGGAAAATGCTGGGGAGATGAGAAATAAAGGGATTGAGATTACATTAGGTGCAACTGTATTAAAAACTAATGATTTCTCCTTTGATATAGATGTGAATTTTGCTAAAAATGAAAATGAAGTGGTTAGTTTAGCGGGTTATGACTCTTATGTATTAGGAGGTCAATGGGGTATGGAATTGCAAGCAATCCCAGGTGAAGCCTATGGTGCTATAGTTGGTTTCCCTTATGCTAGAACAGATGCAGGTGAAATTATTTATGAAAATGGTTTACCAAAAACAAATAAAGAAACACTTGAAGTTTTAGGTAATGTTACTCCAGATTGGACTGGTGGTGTTAATTTTGCGTTTAAATACAAAGGCTTCGATTTAAGTACTTTAGTGGATGCTAAAATGGGAGGTGATTTATTCTCTATGACTTATATGTGGGGTAGATATGCCGGTGGTTTAGAAGAAACTTTATATGGTCGTGAAACTGGTGTTGTAGGTGATGGTGTAATGGCTGACGGTAATGGTGGTTATGTGGCTAACAACGTAGTAAGATCGGCTAAAGATTTTAATCAATATGCTTATAACTATTCTAACTTTACTGAGAGTGGTGTTTTTGATGCTAGTTATGTTAAATTGAGACAAATAGTTTTTGGTTATTCTTTACCTAAAGAATGGTTAAAAGGTTCTTTTATCCAAGATTTAAAATTATCTGTAGTAGGTAGAAATTTAGCATTATTGTATTCCAAAACGCCTCATGTTGATCCGGAATCTGCCTTTAGTAATGCAAACGGAGAGCAAGGTCAGGAATTTGGTCAATTACCATCTGCTAGATCTTATGGTTTTAATGTTAATATTAAATTCTAAAAAAAATGACAATGAAAAAAATAGTTTATTTATTTATTGCCTCCATTGCTTTTACTGCGGTGAGTTGTGATAAAGATTTTGAGGAGATAAACACTACTCCTAATAGCCCGGTTGTTACTGATCCTAATCTTTTATTAGCTGCATCTATGATTAATACTCAAGATATAGTTTATAATGCACAGGTTGGTGGTGATATGGGATTGTGTTGGGCTCAGCATTGGTCTAAAGTTCAATACAATGACGAAGAAAGATATATTCCCAGAAGAGCGGTAATGAATTCATTATATGATGTTTTATATGTAAATGTTATTAATGAATCTAAGCAAGCTTACAAATTAGCTGGTGAAGAAGGTAATACTAATTTGCAAGGTGTTTCTTTAGTGTTGCAAGCTAATGCTTTTCAAATTTTGACCGATGTTTATGGTCCTGTTCCTTTTACAGAAGCTGTTGTTCCTGGAAATGTTAAACCTGTTTTTGACGCTGAAGAAGTTGTTTATGATGGTATTTTAGCTTTATTAGATGAAGCAGAATCTTTATTTGCAACCGGAACAGGTGATTTTACATCAACATCTGATTTAGCTTATGGAGGTGATGTTACTAAATGGAGAAAATTTGCGGCTTCTTTAAAATTTAAAGCGTTAATGCGAATTTCTTCCAAAAGAAATGTAAATGCTGAATTACAAGATTTAGTAAATTCTGGATTATTGTTTTCTTCTAACTCTGATTCGGCTCAAATGACTTATGCATCTTCTATACCAAATGCAAATCCAATTTATGAAACAATTGATAATGGAGGTAGAAAAGAATACAAAGTAAGTTCAGTTTTAGTTAACGCTTTAGCTAATACTAATGACCCAAGATTACCGGTATATGCTCAAAAAAATGATGCGAATCTTTATGTAGGTAACATTCCTGGAGTTGAAAATTCTGGAAATTATAACGGATTTTCGTCTCCTGGTACATTTTATTTGCAACCAACTCTTCCAGGGATCTTTTTATCAAATGCTCAAGTTCAGTTTCTATTGGCCGAAGCAGCTAGTAAAGGTTTTATTTCTGGTGGTATTGATGCCTCTAGAGAATTTTATTTAGCTGGGATTAGAGCTAGTATGGCATTTAATGGTATTAGTACAACTGCAACTGATGCTTATATTGCTCAATCAGGTATCGATTTCTTTACAACTGCTCAAGCTAATGAAAGAATTGGATACCAAACTTGGTTAGCTTTATATAGTCAGGGTATTGAAGCTTGGACAGAATGGAGAAGAACTGGTTTCCCTGCTCTTGCTCCTGTTCAAAATGCTGACATAAATCAAATTCCTAGTAGATTTTATTATTCTACTAATTCACAAAATACTAACAATGCAAATTATACTGCAGCATCCGCTTTATTAAGTAATGGAGATACCATGCTGTCTAAAGTATGGTGGATGAACTAAAAAATTGATAATTATGAAAAAAATATTTAAACTTTCATTATTCTTATTTGCATCAATAGCGTTTACGTCTTGTTCAAATGATACTAGTGATACGCTAACGGATAGTGCAACTCAAGGCGGTTTGTTAACCGTACAAACTACTGATTTGACTTATGCTCAAGGTAGTGCACCAACTGATGCTTTTCCTGTAACTATTTCAGGTTTTCAAGGTCGTGAAAAGATTCAAACAGTTGATGTTTACAAGCAATTTATTACTTTTGATGGAGTAATGTCAGAAAAGATTATATTGAAAACGCTTACTTTTCCGAATGTTGACCAAATGGAGACAGTTTCTTTTACATTTGACTATAATGAATTGATAGCTGGCTTATCAATTAATGGTGTGCCATTACCTGCTGATGATTCAACGTTGAATATTGGTGATAAATGGGAATTATCTTATATGTCAAATTTAGATAACGGTAATGCTCACATGAATAATCCAAAAACAAATGTAACTGTATCTTGTGGTTCATTCCTAAAGGGTTTATATTCTAACTCAACTGTTAGAACTGAAACAGGAGTTGTTTATACTTTTGCTCAAGATAATGTGAGAGAAATTGGTGATGGTTTGTACTTAACATCATACATAGGACCATATTACTGTGCAGGCCAAACACCTGGTACTTCTGGTAATACAATTCAATTACCTGCCGGTACAAACGCTGGTTATGTTTTTAAAGACGTTTGTGGTGTATTAGGTTTAGAGACACAAAACTTAGCTGCTGCGTTTACTAACGAAGTTAGACAAAGTGCTGCACAAAAGGCGTTAAGTTCAGTTGATTTAACAACGGGTGTTATTACTATTCACTATTCTATATTTTTTACTGGTAACACTGTAGAAAGACCGTTTATAACAACGCTTACACCGCTTTAATTAACTAATTGTTTAATAATGAACTTATCCTTATGATAAGTAATTCAAATTTTAATTTTATGAAAAAAAATAAATTTAATATTCTATTGTTAACATTTTTAATGGCGGGCTTTACGTTCACATCTTGCGAGAATGAAGATGATGCAACTGGAGATTCTGTTGTTATTGTTAATAGTGGAGCGGCTGCAATTGAAGCAGTAACGCCTGGTCTTGTTTTCAGTGCTACCAATAATGTAAATGAAGGTGGTATTGATAGAACACTTGAATATGCAGTTACTTTACAAGATGTTCAACCAGTTGATATCTATGTTACAGTAACTTTAGCTTCAGGTGATGCTGTTGAAGGTGATGATTTTGATTTTGATCACTCGGTTAGAATACCTGCTTTTACTAAAAGAGGTGTTGGTACTGTAATAATTTATGGTGATGGTGAAACTGAATCTACTGAAACTTTCACGTTGAAAATTGGTGATTTTAATGACCCTAACGTTAGTTTTCCTGGAGCAAATCTTGCTTTTAATATCACTGATTTTGGTGATTTGAATTTAGTATTAGATTGGAATACAACATTTGAATTTTCTGGTATTAGTTTAACACTTTGTGATATCGGTTATGATGTTGATTACTATCTTTTAGATGCTGAAGGCAACGATGTTTCTGGTTTTCAAGCTGCAACCGGTGCTTGTCCTGAAGAAATGATAATCAGTATGGCAGATGTTGAAGATGGAACTTATGAATTAACGATGAATTTATATGATGACGCTGGTTTAGCATCTGTAGCCATTTCTCCGGCATTTGAAATCAAAACTACAGTTAACTACACAAGAGATAATTCATCTTTTAGTGGTTCATTTATGCAAGATTCAGCTGATGCAATTGATTCAGATTTTGGTAATGTACCAAATTATGATTCAGAATTTATGTATGTTGCAACGTTGAAAATTGAAAATGGTTTATATACCTTCAGCAAAAATGGTTCAACCATTGCTACCGGTAAATTAGCCAATATCAAAAACAAAATTGCAGCTAAAAATGCAAAAAGAGCAAAAAAAACTAGTTATTTTAACTAAGTATTAAAGCTTATATCTTAATCGCCTAAAGTTTTTCTTTAGGCGATTTTTTTTGATTAATTTCTTCCTAAAATTGTATTAAATTATGTGGCACTTCTCAATGTAAGAGTTTTAATTATTTTTTTCTCTGTACATTTGCGTAACACTTATTAATTATGAATAGAAATCTTTTATTTCTTTTTTTATTAATTTCTTCTATTACTTTCGCACAAGAAGATGATAAATTAGAAAAAGCAACCTCTTTAATTTCTAAAAAGCCAAAAGCTCCAAAGGCTAGAATTGATCAATATAAAATTATTACCATTGAAAGAGATACAATTGTTTTAGATACTTCCTTATCCATACAAAAAGAATATCGTTTTAATTATTTAAGAAAAGATATTTTTGGATTGCAACCTTTTGCAAATGAAGGACAAACTTATAACACATTAGATTTTGGTCTTAATAAGTTTCATTCTTATCCGGAAGTTGGTTTCTCTGGGAAGCATTTTAACTACTTACAAGCAAAAGATATTCAATATTATAATGTGGCTACTCCTTTGACTGAATTGTATTTTAAAACAGTTATGGAACAGGGACAAAATCTTGATGCTTTTATTACTTTAAACACGTCAGAACAATTAAATTTTTCTATAGCCTACAAAGGCCTTCGCTCTTTGGGCAAATACATTAATCAATTATCCAGTACCGGTAATTTTCGATTTACAACTAGTTATGTCACTAAAAACAAGCGATATGCTTTAAATGCCCATTTTACATCACAGGATTTTCTAAATGGTGAAAATGGCGGTATTTATAATCTGAGTGATTTTGAAAGTGATGATCCTGAGTTTAAAAACAGAGCTCGTTTGCAAGTATATTTAACAGATGCAAATACATTTATGATAGGCAATCGCTATTTTATAGACCATCAATTTAGAATTAATAGCAAGGATGCTACGAATAACTTATTTATTGATCATCAATTTAATTATGAACACAAGAAGATTGAATATAATCAGACAACTGTTGCCACTACTATTACGACACCAACAGGTGATAAAATAATTTACCGTTTTGGGGATTCGTATGTTTTGAATAATATTAAAGATCAAACACGCTATAATAGAATGTTTAATCGTGTAGGTGCTGTTTATGGGAATACGCTATTGGGTGAATTTAAATTTTTTATTGAAGATTTTAGATACAATTACTATTATGATAGAGTTATAATTACCGAAAATCAAACCATTCCGAATAACGTAAATGATATTATTCAGACTTTTGGAGGACAATATTCTTATCGTAAAAATAATTGGAATGGAAAATTTACCTATTCTAAATCAATTACAGATCAAAATTTATCCGATTTAGATTTGAATTTGAGCTATGCTTTTGATTCAAAAAATAATTTAAGTGTTCAATATCAAAATTTAAACCGTATTCCGGATCATAGTTATACATTATTCCAAAGTAGTTATGTAGATTACAATTGGTATAATAATTTTAATAATGAAAAAATTAATTCACTTACGGCAAAAGCTACAACTCAATGGGTTTCTGCTACTTTGCAGCTTTCAACTTTGAATGATTTTTTATACTATAGTAATGATGATGCTACAGGCGAACAATTATTAGTCACCCCTAAACAATATTCAAGCACAATTAATTATTTGAGTTTAAGCGTTAGCAAAGAATTTAAATGGTGGAAACTTGCCCTTGACAATACCCTCTTATTTCAACAAGTAGATCAAAGTGAAAACGTCTTAAATGTTCCTCAATTTACTACGCGTAATACATTGTATTTCACGGATTATTTTTTTAAAAACGCCTTGTTTCTTCAAACCGGTGTGACATTTAATTATTTTACAAATTACTATGCCAATGATTATAATCCGGTTATTAGTAGTTTCTATAGTCAATCTACCCGAGAAATAGGTAACTTTCCAATGTTTGATTTTTTCATAAATGCTAAAATCAGTCAGACTCAAATCTACCTTAAAGCTGAACATTTCAACTCTGCTTGGACAGGGTTTGATTATTATTCGGCTCCAAATTATCCTTATAGAGATTTTATGATTCGCTTTGGATTAGTATGGAACTTTTTCTTATGATTAAAACCTAACCTTTTTGAAATTACCAACAAAACTTGCAGTATCTTTTTTTATCAATACCTTTACAATCGAAATATAAATAGCATGAAATTCGCAGAAAATATCTTGGGAACAATCGGAAATACTCCGTTAGTTAAAATTAATAAAATCACCAAAGAACTGAATTGTTTGGTATTGGCCAAAGTGGAAACTTTTAATCCGGGTAATTCAGTCAAAGATAGAATGGCCGTTAAGATGATTGAAGATGCCGAAGCTGATGGTCGTTTGAAACCCGGTGGTACTATCATTGAAGGAACATCCGGTAATACAGGAATGGGTTTAGCATTAGGAGCGATTGTTAAGGGATACAAATTAATTTGTGTGATTACCGATAAACAATCCAAAGAAAAAATGGATATTTTAAGAGCAGTTGGAGCAAAAGTAATTGTATGTCCAACCGATGTTGAACCGGAAGATCCAAGATCTTATTATTCTGTTTCTAAACGGTTAGGTACGGAAATTCCAAATTCTTGGTACGTTAATCAATATGATAATCCATCCAATGCAATTGCTCATTACGAGCAAACAGCTCCCGAAATTTGGGAGCAAACAGATGGTAAAATAACTCATTTTGTAGTAGGAGTGGGAACAGGCGGAACAATTTCAGGTGTTTCTAAATATTTGAAAGAAAGAAATCCTAATATTAAAGTTTGGGGAATTGATACCTACGGTTCTGTTTTTAAAAAGTACCACGAAACCGGAATCTTCGACGAAAATGAAATTTATTCATACATTACCGAAGGAATTGGGGAAGATATTCTTCCTAAAAATGTTGATTTTTCTTTAATAGATGGTTTTACAAAAGTTACCGATAAAGATGCCGCTGTTTATACCAGACGATTAGCACTTGAAGAAGGTATTTTTGTAGGCAATTCAGCCGGTGCTGCAATCAAAGGAGTGCTACAGTTGAAAGAACACTTTAAGCCGGAAGACATAGTGGTCGTTTTATTCCATGACTCAGGAAGTCGATATGTTGGTAAAATGTTCAATGATGATTGGATGCGGGAACGTGGATTTTTAGATGAAGAAATGACTAAAGCTTCTGATTTAATTAAATCGCATATAGACAAGCCTCTGATAATTGTTCGCACAGAGGAATTGGTTTCACACGCCATTGAAAGATTAAAAAAATATAATATTTCTCAAATTCCGGTAATTGATTCGACCGGTTTTGTGGGCTCTTTAGACGAAACTGATTTATTCAGAAGTTATTTTGCTGATAAAAATATTGGTGACAAACCTATCCGTGAAATTATGGGGAAACCCTACCCAATTGTTCAGGAAAACACCCCATTTGAAGAAGTCACAAAACTGATTAATAAAGATAATCAGGCTGTTTTGGTAGCTTTAGAAAACGGAAAGTACCATATCATTACTAAACACGATATCATTAGTTCAATAAACTAAAAAAGGTATTCGATTTTTTTATAATTCCTTATCAATTTTTTTGGTAAGGATTTTTTTTATATCTTAGTATTTCATTTAACCGCCACAATACTAAAATCATTAATCGCCATGAAAGAAGACTTTCTGCATTTTGTATGGCAATACAAAAAATTCAACTTTACAAATCTTTATTCTGTTGATGGTAAGCAAATATCAATAGTAAATACGGGCCAATATCTTCAAAAAGCAGGTCCTGATTTTTTTAATGCTCAACTTATAATTGATAATCAAAAATGGGCTGGAAATGTTGAAATTCATTTAAAATCCTCAGATTGGTATGTGCATCATCATGAAACCGATTTTAATTATGACAATGTGGTATTACACGTGGTATGGGAACACGATACCGATGTTTTTAGAAAAAACAATACGGCAATCCCTGTAGTAGAACTAAAAAAATATGTTTCTCCTGAAATTGTTGCTAATTACCATAAGCTAACTACTCCAAAGTCATGGATTAATTGTGAAAATGAAATTAAAACCATTGATGACTTTACTATGAATAATTGGCAGGAGCGTTTGTTTATTGAGCGTTTGCAAAATAAATCGTTGGAAATTAATCATTTGCTTTTGGAATCCACATACGATTGGGAGGCTGTTTTTTATTGTCTTCTGGCCAAAAGTTTTGGATTGAATACAAACGGAATTTCTTTTCTAAACCTGCTAAAATCGATTCCATTTTCAATGATAAGAAAAGAAAGTCATGAAGTTAAAAATTTAGAAGCTCTTTTTTTTGGAAGGCTCGGTCTCTTAGATGACTATAAAGAAGATGTTTATTTCAATGATTTAAAAAAACAATGGAATTATTTGGCACACAAATATAGTTTAGAACAAAAAATACCGGAACCCATTCAGTTTTTTAAACATCGGCCTGATAATTTTCCAACTATTCGATTGGCTCAATTAGCTCAATTAATACATTTAAATAAACAACTGTTTCAAAAATGTCTTCTTGTAAATTCGGTTAAAGAATTGTACTCACTTTTTAATGTCAACACTTCATATTACTGGAAAAATCATTATATATTTGATAGAGAAAGTCCTCCTAAAAATAAAAGTTTATCCAAAAATTTCATTGATTTAATTATTTTGAATTGTATTGTTCCGATTAAGTTTTGTTATGCAATGAATAATGGAAATACAAATATTGAAGAATTAATTAGTTTAGTTTCAGAAATAGCTTCAGAAAAAAATTCAATCATTGATAAGTTCAAAAAGGCAGGAATAAATTCAGGAAATAGTTTTCAATCTCAGGCACTATTGCAAATGAAGAAGGAATATTGTAATTATAATAAATGTTTAAATTGTGAAATTGGACAAAAGTTAATTAACTTTACGTCATTAAAAACTATTAAAAATGGAAACAAATAACACTACTAAACTTTCTTTTTCACAAAAGGTTAAAAAATATTTTTATCGATTTTTATTTCTGTTTTTGCTTTCTTTTGTTGGATACTTTTTATTTATAATGTATGTGCCTTATAGTGAAGGAGTTCGTTCCGGTGAACTTATAAAATTCAGTAAAAAAGGAGTTGTTTTTAAAACTTGGGAAGGGGAAATGAGTCAGGGA
This sequence comes from Flavobacterium sp., assembly GCF_013822155.1. Classification (GTDB taxonomy): domain Bacteria; phylum Bacteroidota; class Bacteroidia; order Flavobacteriales; family Flavobacteriaceae; genus Flavobacterium. The sequence goes on along the minus strand of NZ_PNJW01000013.1, from coordinate 17,703 downwards.
ATTTCTGGAGCACAGATTTTTATTTTTTCAGTGGCAAACAAAGAAAAAGAAGTGATTCAGCAATTAGAAGATCTTCAAGGAAAGTATGTTAAGTTGAAATACGAGGAAAGATATCGAACTTTTTTTTGGTGGGGAGATTCTCCTTATTTTGTCACAAATGTTGAAGAAGAAACAACACCTTATATGCGTGTGAAAGAAACTGCTAATTAATGAGCTGGATTACTTCTATTCGTCATTTTTTTGAAAAACATGGTTTTCATGTTTCTTCCAGGTTAGCCGATCGTTTAGGCATGAGAGCTTCAAACGTTCGTCTGTTTTTTATCTATATATCTTTTGTTACAGTTGGACTTTGGTTTGGTGTTTATTTAACTTTGGCTTTTTGGTTAAGGTTAAAAGATATGTTACACACTAAACGCAGTTCTGTCTTTGATTTATAAACGAGTTTTTTTCAAAAAATTCCTCATACTTTTTTTTTAAAGCAATTTTTTTCGCATCTTGCTGAACTAAATTAAACTTAAATTAACTTTATGAAGAAGTTATTCTCGCTTTTTGCTCTTTTACTACCTATTTTAACTTTTAGTCAGGAAAAAGGATTAGATGAAAAAATTAATGATGTGATAAAACCGGCTGTAGATGCTATGGCAAGTGTTTTTTTCTATAAACCTTTCGCATCCTTCGGATTTGATATGCCCTTAGTTGTACTATGGCTTGTTGTTGGAGCTACTTTTTTTACCATTTATATGGGCTTTATCAATTTAAAAGGAATTAAGCACGCTTATCAGTTAATTCGTGGAGATTACGATAAACCAGGAGATGCGGGAGAAGTTTCTCACTTTCAAGCATTAGTAACAGCTCTTTCAGGAACAGTTGGTTTAGGAAATATTGCCGGTGTTGCGGTTGCCATTTCTATTGGTGGGGCAGGAGCAACATTTTGGATGATTTTAGCCGGATTTTTGGGTATGTCTTCTAAATTTGTCGAATGTACTTTAGGTGTGAAATATAGACGATTAAACGATTTAGGTGAAGTTTCAGGGGGTCCTATGTATTATCTTTCTGAAGGTTTAAAAAGAAAAGGGTATGCCGGCTTTGGAAAGGTATTAGCTGTTATTTTTTCTGTTTTAGCTATTGGAGGATCTTTTGGAGGCGGAAATATGTTTCAAGCCAATCAATCTTTTGCTCAACTAGCTAATGTGTTTCCTGTTTTTGTAGGAAATGGATTTTGGTACGGTTTAGTAGTTGCTTTTTTTGTCGGAATTGTAATTATTGGAGGAATTAAAAAAATTGCCAGTGTGACTGATAAAATTGTACCTTTTATGGTAGGATTATATGTGATTACCTCTTTAATAATCATATTTGTTAATTTTGCTCATATCGGAGATGCTTTTTCCGAAATTTATTCCGGGGCATTTACAGCTGATGGAATATCGGGAGGTGTAATCGGTGTTTTAGTCGTCGGTTTTCAACGAGCTGCTTTTTCAAATGAAGCAGGTGTGGGTTCTGCCGCAATTGCACATTCCGCGGTAAAAACAGATGAGCCGGTGAGTGAAGGAATCGTTTCTTTATTGGAACCATTTGTGGATACTATTGTAGTTTGTACAATGACCGCTTTGGTACTAATATTTTCAGGATATGCTCAAGATACTCAAGGATTAACGGGTTCTGCATTAACTTCCGCGGCTTTTAGCAGTGTATTACCTTGGTTTAAATATGTATTGCTCGTAGCTATTATATTATTTGCCTTCTCTACTATGATTTCTTGGTCTTATTATGGAATGAAATCGTGGACTTATCTTTTTGGAAATACTAAAAAAATGGAGAATGTCTATAAAGTTTTGTTTTTAGTATTTGTTGTAGTTGGTTCTTCTGCTAGTTTAGGTGCTGTAATTGATTTTTCTGATATGATGATTTTAGGGATGGCTTTCCCAAATATTCTGGGGTTATATTTTCTCTCCAGCGAAGTAAAAGCTGATTTGAAAGAATATTTTAGAAAGCTTAAGTCCGGTGAGATTAAAAAATTCGAATAATTTTAAATATTTTCTTATGAAGATTAAATCCTACTTCCAGTTTACAAATGAACAACGAAGAGGTGTGCTTTCTTTATTACTTCTTATCGTTATTATTCAATTGAGTTATTTTTATTGGTCTTCAAGCAAATCAACAAATCCATCAACTACCGATAAAAGTTGGTTAGCCATGCAATCGGTTATAGATAGTTTAAAGATAAGTCAATCTTCTTCTGAAAGAAAGATATATCCTTTTAATCCAAATTTTATTTCAGACTTTAAAGGGTATCAGTTAGGGATGTCTTTAGAGGAATTAAATAGACTATTTGGATTTAGAAAGCAAAATAAATATGTGAATTCTGCAAAAGAATTTCAAGCAGTTACGGGTGTTTCCGATAGTCTTCTACTGGCGATTTCACCTTATTTTAAATTTCCTGATTGGGTAAATCAACCTAAAAAAGAATTTTCTTCTTTCGCTAAAAATACCTACGAGAATAAAAAAAGTATTGTTCGAAAAGACATCAATGAGGCAACACAAGATGATTTGATCAAGATTTATGGAATCGGACCTGCTTTGTCTGAAAGAATTTTAAAACAAAAAGATATTCTGGGTGGTTTTGTAACGATGGAACAAATGGAATCCATTTGGGGATTAAGTCCGGAAGTAATTGAAAATTTGAATAAATATTTTCAGGTTACGACAATTCCAACAGTAAATAAAATTGATGTTAATAATTTGTCTGTAAAAGAATTAGCGAAGTTTCCCTATTTTAACTATACCATTGCTAAAGAAATTGTTACATACAGAAGCATGAATAAGGGCATTCATTCTATTGAGGATTTAACAAAAATTAAAGGAATGCCTAACGAAAAAATCAAAATTATCGCCTTATATTTGGAATTCTAAAAAAATATAGAAAAAAAACAACTTTTATTTATTTATGAATTCTATTTATTTCACTGAAGAGCACCAACTATTTAGGGTAACATTACGCGATTTTTTACATAAAGAAGTTGTGCCTCACATTGAAAAATGGGAAAAAACAGGAACTATTGAACGTTTTATCTGGAAGAAGTTTGGTGAGATGGGTTTTTTTGGAATAAATTATCCGGAAGCCTACGGCGGAATGAATTTGGATTTGTTTTACACTGTTATCTTTTTGGAAGAATTACAAAAAATAAAATCATCCGGTTTTGCTGCGGCCATGTGGGCACATGCTTATTTAGCCATGACGCATCTTAATGCAGAAGGTGATGAGCAAATAAAACAAGATTATTTAGTGCCAAGTATTTCCGGAGATAAGATTGGAGCTTTGTGCATTTCAGAACCTTTTGGAGGGAGTGACGTAGCAGGAATGCGAACTTTAGCCGTTAAAAAAGGTGATAAATATTACTTAAATGGTTCCAAGACTTTTATTACAAACGGGGTGTATGCCGATTATTATGTAGTTGCTGCTAAAACAAGCCCGGAATTAGGAAATAAAGGAATAAGTATTTTTTTAGTTGATACTTCTACCCCGGGAATTTCCGCTACAAAACTTGATAAATTAGGTTGGAAGGCTTCGGATACAGCTGAGATTGCATTTGACAATGTTGAAATTTCTGAAAAGAATTTAATGGGTGAAGAAGGAAAAGGATTTCCTTATATTATGCAACACTTTGCTTTAGAACGTTTAATCATGGCTATCAACGCACACGCCCGTTCAGAGTATGCAATTGACTATACGATAGAATATATGTCACAACGCGAAGCATTCGGTAGTACCATTAATAAATTTCAAGCATTGAGACACACAATGGTTGAGCATGCTACTGATGTAGAACATTGTAAAGTTTTTAATTACGCTGCTGTTGCTCGATTAAATAAGGGAGAATATGTAGTTAAAGAAGCTACTATGGCTAAATTAAAATCGACCAAAGTAGCTGATGAAACAATCTATAGTTGCCTACAAATGTTAGGCGGTTACGGATATATGGAAGAGTATCCCTTGGCACGTTTATTAAGAGATAGTCGTTTAGGACCTATAGGCGGTGGAACTTCAGAAATCTTAAAAGAGATATTGTCAAAAATGATTATTGACAAGCAGAATTATCAGCCTGCTGTAAAATAATTCAAATTTCATAATTCACAATTCAAAATAAATGTTACTTTTGCACCCTAAATGAGAGGAGGTGTCTAGATTATGTTAATTATACCAATTAAAGACGGAGAAAATATCGATAGAGCGTTAAAACGCTACAAAAGAAAATTTGATAAAACTGGAACTGTTCGTCAACTTAGAGCACGTCAGGCTTTTATTAAACCATCTGTTGTTAAAAGAGCACAAGTTCAAAAAGCTCAGTACATTCAAACATTGCGAGACAGTGTAGAAATGTAATAGTTTTTTTTATAAAAAATAAACTGTTAGTTTGATAAGTTTTGTAACTTTGAAGCTAACGGTTTTTTTTATGCAATCAAATCAACAAGCTTTTAAGGATTACTTACAAATGCAAAAAAACTATTCCTTGCATACCGTTAAAGCTTATATAAAAGATATAGAAGAGTTTGATTCTTTTAATAAAACTCATTTTGAACAAGATTCTATTGATATAGTAGGTTATCCTCAAATTCGAAGTTGGATTGTCTCATTAGTGGATGGAAATATTTCGGCATCATCAGTAAACCGTAAAATTTCTTCTTTAAAAAGTTATTACAAATTCTTATTAAGAATAAAACAAATTGAACAAAGTCCTTTGTTGAAGCATAAAGCTCTTAAAACACCAAAGAAAATCCAGATTCCTTTTTCTGAAAAAGAAGTAGACTTAGTGCTGAATCAAATTATTTATCCGGATGGTTTTGAGGGAATTCGAGATAAACTCATTATAGATATGTTCTATACAACGGGTATCAGAAGAGCAGAATTAATTAATTTAAAACTGAGTTCGATTGATCTTAATAGTAACACACTGAAGGTCATTGGAAAAAGGAATAAAGAACGAATTTTACCTTTATTGCCTATTATAATTAGTCAGATAAAAATGTATATTATACAACGCAATGCTATTCAGGATATTAAAAATACAGAGCAATTGTTTTTGACACAAAAAGGTGTTAAATTAAATGACTCTCTTGTGTATCGATTAATAAATACGTACTTTAGTACTATCTCCGAGAAGGTAAAGAAAAGCCCTCACATTTTGCGTCACACGTTTGCCACGCATCTTTTGAATAACGGAGCCGATTTAAATTCAGTGAAAGAATTGTTAGGACATTCTAGTTTGGCTTCTACACAAGTATACACACACAGCAGTTTGTCAGAACTTAAGAAAGTATATTCAGAAGCACATCCCAGAAATCAAAAGTAATTCTTATTGTTAAACTTTAAAAATTTGATTATGAAGGTAAATGTTAACGCCGTTAACTTTAATGTTGACAGAAAGTTAGTAGATTTTGTGACAGAACGCATGGATAAATTGGAAAAATATTACGACAAAGTTGTAGTGGTTGACGTTTTTCTGAAAGTTGAAGCGACTAGTGAAAAGGAAAATAAAATAGTTGAGATTAAAGTTCATGTACCCGGAGATGATTTAATAGTTAAAAAACAATGCAAAACTTTTGAAGAAGCAGTTGATTCTTCTAGCGAAGCTTTAGAAAGATTGTTGCTAAAAAGAAAAGAAAAAATTAGAACACACATCTAAAAATATTTTTTTAAAAAATGTTTTTGATTGACAAATAAAATCTATACATTTGCAGTCCGTTAGAAATAGCGGGCTTTTTTTATTGAGCACTGCCGATGTAGCTCAGCTGGCTAGAGCAGCTGATTTGTAATCAGCAGGTCGTGGGTTCGAGTCCCTCTATCGGCTCAATTAAAAATTAAAAATCAAAATACTTTGTAAGAATAAGATTCTAAAGCATTTACGTTCTTTAAAAAAGTATAAAAAAATTTGAGGGGAGATACTCAAGCGGCCAACGAGGACGGACTGTAAATCCGTTGGGAAACCTTCGCAGGTTCGAATCCTGCTCTCCCCACAATTTTTTACTAAAAAAGGATTGATTTCTTGCCGGTGTAGCTCAGGGGTAGAGTGCTTCCTTGGTAAGGAAGAGGTCACGGGTTCAATTCCCGTCATTGGCTCTAAATTGTAAGATTTAACACTATTATATAACTAAGATTTAAATTAATTAAAATGGCAAAAGAAAATTTTAATCGTAACAAGCCACACCTTAATATTGGAACTATTGGGCATGTGGATCATGGAAAAACTACATTAACTGCAGCTATTACTAAAGTATTATCTGATGCAGGTTACTGTCAAGCAAAATCATTTGATCAAATTGATAATGCTCCTGAAGAAAAAGAAAGAGGTATTACTATCAATACATCTCACGTTGAGTATGAAACTGCTAATCGTCATTACGCACACGTTGACTGTCCTGGTCACGCGGATTACGTAAAAAACATGGTTACAGGTGCTGCTCAAATGGACGGTGCTATCTTAGTAGTTGCTGCTACAGATGGTCCTATGCCACAAACACGTGAGCACATCCTTTTAGGACGTCAGGTAGGTATTCCAAGAATCGTTGTGTTCATGAATAAAGTGGATATGGTTGATGATGCGGAATTATTAGAATTAGTTGAAATGGAAATCAGAGATTTATTATCATTCTATGATTATGATGGAGATAATAGTCCTGTTATACAAGGTTCAGCTTTGGGTGGATTAAATAATGACCCAGCATGGACTCCAAAAATTCTTGAATTGATGGAAGCTGTTGATAGTTGGATTCAAGAGCCGGAAAGAGATATTGCAAAACCTTTCTTAATGCCTGTTGAAGATGTATTTACAATTACTGGTCGTGGAACTGTAGCTACAGGTCGTATCGAAACAGGAATTTGTAATACAGGAGATCCAGTTGAAATCATAGGTATGGGTGCTGAGAAATTAACTTCTACAGTTACTGGTATCGAAATGTTCCGTCAAATCCTTGATAGAGGTGAGGCTGGAGATAATGCAGGTATCTTGTTAAGAGGTGTTGCTAAAGAAGATATCAAAAGAGGAATGGTTATTTGTAAACCAGGTTCTGTTAAACCACATGCTAAATTTAAAGCAGAGGTTTATATCTTGAAAAAAGAAGAAGGTGGTCGTCACACACCATTCCATAACAACTATCGTCCACAGTTCTATGTTAGAACAACTGACGTAACTGGTACTATTTCTTTACCAGCTGGAGTTGAAATGGTAATGCCAGGTGATAACTTAACTATTGAAGTAACTTTATTAAGTGCAATTGCTTTGAATGTAGGTTTACGTTTCGCAATCCGTGAGGGTGGTAGAACTGTAGGTGCTGGTCAGGTTACTGAGATTCTTGATTAATTCAATAAATATATAAAGCCAGTTACTATTCTTATGAATATTACTGGCTTTTAACAAACGGGTGTAGTTCAAGGGTAGAATAGCGGTCTCCAAAACCGTTGATGGGAGTTCGAATCTCTCCACCCGTGCAAAAACAAATAAGAATGACAAAAGTTGTTAATTACATAACAGATGCTTTCGAAGAATTGAAGTCTAATGTAACTTGGTTACCTTGGTCTGAAGTACAACGTCTAACGATCATAGTAGCGATTTTTACAGTTGTCTTTGCTCTAGCTACATGGGGTGTTGACGAAGTTTTTAGAAAAGCAATATCAGGATTTTTTAATTTGATAAAAGGATAATTTCTGTTATGGCTGATAGTAGTTTAAAAAAATGGTATGTCGTTAGAGCTGTAAGTGGCCAAGAAAATAAGGTTAAAACTTATATCGATAACGAAATTAATCGGCTTCATTTAAGCGATTTTATTGCTCAGGTATTGGTGCCAACTGAAAAAGTAGTACAAGTACGAGATGGTAAAAAAATTGCTAAGGATAAAGTCTATTTTCCAGGTTATGTGATGATTGAAGCAAATTTGACCGGAGAAATACCACATATCATTAAATCTATTACAGGTGTTATTGGTTTCTTAGGAGAAGTAAAAGGCGGAGATCCTGTTCCTTTACGTTTATCCGAAGTAAACAGAATGTTAGGTAAAGTAGATGAGTTGGCAATAAATACCGATTCTCAAAATATTCCGTTCAACATTGGTGAAACTATCAAAGTTATTGACGGACCTTTCAACGGTTTCAATGGAACTGTTGAGAAAATTAATGAAGATAAGCGTAAACTTGAAGTGATGGTGAAAATTTTCGGAAGAAAAACACCTTTAGAATTAGGGTTTATGCAAGTTGAAAAAGTATAATTTGTTACATTATTATAAACCGCATCTTGCTTCCAATTGAGATGTGCTAAATTTTTTTTTAAACAATGGCTAAAGAAATTAGTAAAGTAGTTAAACTACAAGTTAAGGGAGGTGCCGCGAATCCTTCGCCACCGGTTGGACCTGCTTTGGGAGCTGCTGGAGTTAATATCATGGAGTTCTGTAAGCAATTCAATGCGAGAACTCAAGATAAACCCGGCAAAGTTTTACCAGTACAGATTACTGTATACAAAGACAAATCATTTGATTTTGTTGTAAAAACTCCGCCAGCTGCTATTCAGTTAATGGATGCAACAAAGCTAAAGTCAGGTTCAGGTCAACCAAATCGTAAAAAAGTAGCTAGTGTTACTTGGGATCAAATTAGAACAATCGCTGAAGACAAAATGGTAGATTTAAATGCATTTACTATTGAGGCTGCTATGAGTATGATAGCAGGAACAGCTCGTTCTATGGGAATAACAGTATCAGGAGTTGCTCCTTTTTAATTAAAAGAAAGACATGGCAAAATTGACAAAAAAGCAAAAAGAGGCTGCATCAAAAATTGAAAAAAGCAAATTATATTCTTTAAAAGATGCTTCGGCATTATTAAAAGATGTTGCTTCTGCAAAATTTGATGAGTCTGTGGACATTGCAGTTCGTTTAGGAGTTGATCCTCGAAAAGCAAATCAAATGGTAAGAGGTGTGGTAACATTGCCTCATGGAACTGGTAAAGATGTTAGAGTTTTAGCATTAGTTACTCCAGATAAAGAAGCGGAAGCTAAAGCTGCTGGTGCAGACTACGTAGGTTTAGATGATTATCTACAAAAAATTAAAGACGGTTGGACAGATGTTGATGTAATTATCACGATGCCTGCTGTAATGGGTAAATTAGGTCCATTAGGTCGTATTTTAGGTCCTAGAGGTTTAATGCCAAACCCAAAAACAGGTACGGTTACAATGGATGTTGCAAAAGCAGTTCAAGAAGTGAAAGCCGGTAAAATCGACTTTAAAGTTGATAAAACGGGTATTGTTCATGCTGGAATTGGAAGAATTTCTTTCAATGCAGACATGATTGTAGATAATGCTCACGAAATTATTCAAACATTAATCAAAATGAAACCAACAGCAGCCAAAGGTACTTATATCAAGTCTATTCACTTGTCTAGTACAATGAGCCCTGCAATTGCTTTAGATCCTAAAGCAGTTTAATTGGTAGTTAAATAATAATAGTATGACTAGAGAAGAAAAATCAAGAGTTATTGAAGATTTAACTGCACAGTTGGCTGATAGTAATGTTGTCTACATTGCAGATATTTCAAATCTTAATGCTGAAACAACTTCAAATCTTAGAAGAGCGTGTTTCAAAGCCGGTATCCAATTAAATGTTGTAAAAAACACCTTGTTGGAAAAAGCGATGGAAGCTTCTGCTAACGATTATGGAGATTTACCTTCAGTATTAAAAGGAAATACTTCAATAATGATTGCGGAGAACGGAAACGCTCCTGCAAAAATCATTAAAGAATTCCGTAAAAAATCAGATAGACCTCTTTTAAAAGGAGCTTACATTCATCAGGCTATCTTTATTGGTGACAACCAATTAGACGCCTTAGTATCTCTTAAATCAAAAGAAGAAGTTATCGGAGAAATCATCGGACTTCTACAATCTCCTGCTAAAAATGTTGTATCCGCTCTTAAATCAGGTGGTGGCAAAATTGCAGGAATTGTTAAAACCTTATCCGAAAGATAAGAAACCCGCGAGAACGCACTTAATAAATTATATTTTACAAACTATTTAAATCGATAGAAAAAATGGCAGATTTGAAACAATTCGCAGAACAATTGGTTAACTTAACAGTTAAAGAAGTTAATGAATTAGCAACAATTTTAAAAGATGAATATGGTATCGAGCCTGCAGCAGCTGCTGTAGTTGCCGGACCAGCTGCTGGTGGCGGAGACGCTGCTGTAGTAGAAGAGCAAACAGAATTCACTGTAGTTTTGAAAGAAGCTGGTGCATCTAAATTGGCTGTAGTTAAAGCGGTTAAAGAATTAACTGGTTTAGGTCTTAAAGAAGCAAAAGATTTAGTAGATGCTGCTCCTTCTAATGTTAAAGAAGGTGTGACTAAAGATGAGGCTGAAGGTCTTAAAAAATCTTTAGAAGAAGCTGGAGCTGTAGTAGAGCTTAAATAAGCTAACTTAGGTTTAAGAACTAGGTTTAGGTCTTGGATTAACCTCCAACGACCTAAACCATTTTTCGTATAATAAAATTATACATTATTTTATTATCAATTAGTTTAAAATACCCTATTATTTTTGATCACTACGAAGAAAGAAAATTAAGACAGAGCAATCTGAAAAAATTTTTAAAGATGTATTGATTGCAAAAAGAAAGTATTAGTTAAACAGTGTTTTACACAAAAATAATTACTTTTTTTAATCAAAATTTTGTCCATAGATGATAACTAATCAGACTGAAAGATTGAATTTTGCCTCAACTAAAAATATACCACAATATCCCGATTTTCTGGATATTCAGGTAAAATCTTTTAAGGATTTCTTCCAATTGGAAACCAAATCTGACGAAAGAGGCAACGAAGGTCTATACAACACCTTCATGGAAAATTTTCCAATCACCGACACAAGAAACAATTTTGTACTTGAATTTTTAGACTATTTTGTAGATCCTCCTCGTTATTCTATTTCAGAATGTATTGAAAGAGGGTTAACTTACAGTGTGCCATTAAAAGCCAGGTTAAAATTATATTGTACAGATCCGGAACATGAAGATTTTGAAACGATTGTGCAAGATGTATATTTAGGTACTATTCCTTATATGACTCCTAGCGGTACTTTTGTAATCAATGGTGCTGAAAGAGTTGTTGTATCGCAGTTACACCGTTCACCCGGTGTTTTCTTTGGACAATCATTCCATGCTAATGGAACCAAATTATATTCTGCCCGTGTTATTCCTTTCAAAGGATCATGGATAGAATTTGCTACCGATATCAACAACGTAATGTACGCTTATATCGATAGAAAGAAAAAATTACCTGTAACTACTTTATTCAGAGCCATCGGTTTTGAGAGAGATAAAGATATTCTTGAAATATTCGACCTTGCGGAAGAAATTAAAGTATCTAAAACAGGACTTAAAAAATACATCGGACGTAAATTAGCTGCACGTGTGTTAAACACTTGGCATGAAGATTTCGTTGATGAAGATACCGGTGAAGTAGTTTCTATCGAAAGAAACGAAATCATATTAGATCGTGATACTATAATTGATAAAGACAATGTTGAGGAAATTATCGATTCTAATGTGAAATCTATTTTGTTACATAAAGAAGATAATAATCAAGCTGATTATACAATCATTCATAATACGTTACAAAAAGACCCTACCAACTCTGAAAAAGAAGCCGTAGAACACATCTATCGTCAATTGCGTAATGCTGAACCGCCTGATGAAGATACTGCTCGTGGTATTATAGATAAATTGTTCTTCTCTGACCAACGTTACAACTTAGGTGAAGTAGGTCGTTACAGAATGAACAAAAAATTAGGTTTGGATATCCCAATGGAAAAACAAGTGTTGACCAAAGAGGATATTATTACAATCGTAAAATATTTGATCGAATTAATCAACTCTAAAGCAGAGATTGATGATATTGATCACTTATCAAACCGTCGTGTTAGAACAGTTGGAGAACAGCTTTCTGCTCAATTTGGTGTTGGTTTGGCTCGTATGGCCAGAACAATCCGCGAAAGAATGAATGTTAGAGATAATGAGGTGTTTACACCAATTGATTTGATTAATGCGAAAACATTGTCTTCGGTTATTAATTCTTTCTTTGGAACAAACCAACTTTCTCAATTCATGGATCAAACAAATCCATTAGGAGAGATTACACACAAAAGAAGACTATCTGCCCTTGGACCTGGTGGACTTTCGAGAGAAAGAGCCGGATTTGAGGTACGTGACGTTCACTATACACACTATGGTCGTCTTTGTCCAATTGAAACACCTGAGGGACCAAACATTGGTTTGATTTCTTCACTTGGTGTTTATGCTAAAGTAAATGGAATGGGATTCATTGAAACGCCTTATCGTAAAGTTACGAATGGGGTAGTAGATTTGATTTCTGAACCTGTTTATTTAAGTGCGGAAGAAGAAGAAGGTAAAATGATTGCTCAGGCAAACATTGAAATGGATGAAAAAGGAAAAATATTAGCGGATAAAGTTATTGCCCGTGAGGAAGGTGACTTCCCGGTTGTGGATCCTTCTGCTGTTCATTATACAGACGTTGCTCCAAATCAAATTGCTTCTATTTCAGCTTCTTTAATACCTTTCTTGGAACATGATGATGCGAACCGTGCTTTGATGGGATCTAACATGATGCGTCAAGCCGTACCATTATTACGTCCGGAAGCTCCAATTGTTGGAACTGGTTTGGAAAGACAAGTTGCTTCTGATTCTAGAGTATTAATTAATGCGGAAGGAAATGGTGTTGTAGAATATGTTGATGCTGAAAAAATCACCATCAAATATGACAGAACAGAGCAAGAAAGAATGGTAAGTTTTGAAGCAGATGAAAAAACATACCAATTAATCAAATTCCAAAAAACAAACCAAAGTACTTGTATCAACTTGAAACCTATCGTTAGAAAAGGGGACAGAGTTGTTAAAGGACAAGTTCTTTGTGAAGGTTATGCCACTCAAAAAGGAGAATTAGCTCTTGGAAGAAACTTGAAAGTGGCCTTTATGCCATGGAAAGGGTACAATTTCGAGGATGCAATTGTAATTTCTGAAAAAGTGGTTCGTGATGATATTTTTACATCAATTCATATTGATGATTATTCATTGGAAGTTCGTGATACTAAATTAGGTAACGAAGAATTAACCAATGATATTCCTAATGTTTCAGAAGAAGCTACAAAAGATTTGGATGAAAATGGAATGATTAGAATTGGGGCTGAAGTAAAACCTGGTGATATTCTTATCGGGAAAATTACGCCTAAAGGAGAGTCAGATCCAACTCCGGAAGAAAAATTGTTACGGGCTATCTTTGGTGACAAAGCAGGTGATGTAAAAGACGCTTCTTTAAAAGCATCTCCATCATTACATGGTGTCGTTCTTGATAAAAAATTATTTGCAAGAGCCGTTAAAGATAAACGCAAACGTACAAAAGATAAAGATGATTTGGCTTCATTAGAAATGGAGTTCGAAGTTAAATTCAACGAATTAAAAGAAAAATTAGTTGAAAAATTATTCAACATTGTAAACGGAAAAACTTCGCAAGGAGTAATGAATGACTTAGGCGAAGAAGTTTTACCAAAAGGTAAAAAATATACGCAAAAAATGTTAAATGCAGTGGAAGATTTCGCTCACTTAACAAAAGGTCAGTGGGTTTCTGATGATGAAACTAATTTCATGGTAAATGATTTGATTCACAATTATAAAATCAAATTAAATGACCTTCAAGGTGCTTTACGAAGAGAGAAGTTTACCATTACTGTTGGAGATGAATTACCAGCCGGAATTTTAAAATTAGCTAAAGTTTATATCGCTAAGAAACGTAAACTGAAAGTGGGTGATAAAATGGCGGGTCGTCACGGAAATAAAGGTATTGTAGCTCGTATCGTAAGAGACGAAGATATGCCTTTCCTTGAAGACGGAACTCCTGTTGATATCGTATTGAATCCACTTGGTGTACCTTCTCGTATGAACATTGGTCAAATTTATGAAACCGTTTTAGGATGGGCTGGAAAGAATTTAGGAAGAAAGTATGCTACACCAATTTTTGACGGAGCTACAATCGACCAAATTAATGAATTGACAGACGAAGCAGGAATTCCAAGATTTGGTCATACCTATTTATATGATGGAGGAACCGGAGAACGTTTTCACCAAGCAGCAACCGTTGGAGTAATCTATATGTTGAAATTAGGACACATGATTGACGATAAAATGCATGCACGTTCTATCGGACCATACTCATTAATCACGCAACAACCATTAGGAGGTAAAGCTCAATTTGGAGGTCAGCGTTTTGGAGAGATGGAGGTTTGGGCTCTTGAGGCTTATGGTGCTTCAAGTACTTTAAGAGAAATCTTGACTGTAAAATCAGATGACGTTATTGGTAGAGCTAAAACTTACGAAGCAATCGTTAAGGGTGAGCCAATGCCGGAACCGGGATTACCTGAATCATTCAATGTATTAATGCATGAATTGAAAGGTCTTGGTTTAGATATCCGATTAGAAGAATAATATTGTTGTTTCAAGTTTCAGGTTGCATGTTTTGTGCAGCCTGAAACTTAAAACTTGAAACATAATAAACAAATTTTATTGACTATGATGAATAATAGAAATAATAAAGATAAAAACCCAATTAAGCGGTTTAATAAGATTTCCATCGGATTGGCTTCTCCGGAATCAATGTTGGCTGAGTCAAGAGGGGAAGTTCTTAAACCGGAAACCATCAATTATAGAACCCATAAACCGGAACGTGATGGTCTTTTCTGTGAACGAATTTTCGGCCCTGTAAAAGATTACGAATGTGCTTGTGGTAAATATAAAAGAATTCGCTACAAAGGTATCGTTTGTGACCGTTGTGGGGTGGAAGTAACTGAGAAGAAAGTACGACGTGATCGTGTGGGACACATCAATTTGGTAGTGCCAATCGCTCATATTTGGTATTTCCGCTCACTTCCAAACAAAATTGGTTATATTTTAGGTTTGCCTTCTAAGAAATTAGATATGATTATTTACTACGAAAGATATGTAGTAATTCAAGCCGGTATTGCCCAAAATGCAGAAGGAGAATCTTTATCAAGATTAGACTTTTTAACCGAAGAAGAGTATTTGAATATTTTAGATACCCTTCCAATGGAAAACCAATATTTAGATGATAATGATCCAAATAAATTCATCGCCAAAATGGGTGCGGAATGTATTATGGATTTATTAGCCAGAACAAATCTAGACCAATTGTCTTACGATTTACGTCATGCTGCTAATCATGAAACATCAAAACAAAGAAAAACTGAAGCGTTAAAACGTCTTCAAGTGGTTGAATCTTTCCGTGAAGCAAATCTTAACCGAGAAAACTTGCCACAATGGATGATTTTAAAAGTAATTCCGGTTATTCCACCAGAATTACGTCCATTAGTGCCATTGGATGGTGGTCGTTTTGCAACATCCGATTTAAATGATTTATACCGTCGTGTAATCATCCGAAATAACCGTTTGAAAAGATTAATGGAGATTAAAGCTCCGGAAGTTATCTTGAGAAACGAAAAACGTATGTTGCAGGAAGCAGTTGACTCTTTATTCGATAATACAAGAAAAGCATCAGCGGTTAAAACAGAATCAAACAGACCATTAAAATCACTTTCGGATTCCTTAAAAGGAAAACAAGGTCGTTTCCGTCAAAACTTATTAGGTAAACGTGTGGATTATTCTGCTCGTTCCGTTATTGTCGTTGGGCCTGAATTGAAATTGTTCGAATGTGGTATCCCTAAAGATATGGCTGCTGAACTTTACAAACCTTTTGTTATCCGTAAATTGATTGAAAGAGGAATTGTAAAAACAGTTAAATCGGCTAAGAAAATTATAGATAAAAAAGAGCCTGTAGTATGGGATATCCTTGAAAATGTTATCAAAGGACACCCTGTATTACTGAATCGTGCTCCTACCTTACACCGTTTGGGTATTCAAGCATTCCAACCAAAATTAATTGAAGGGAAAGCAATTCAATTACACCCATTAGTGTGTACGGCGTTTAACGCGGATTTTGATGGTGACCAGATGGCAGTTCACTTGCCACTTGGACCGGAAGCTATTTTGGAAGCACAATTATTAATGTTGGCTTCACACAATATTTTGAATCCGGCAAATGGTGCACCAATTACGGTTCCATCTCAAGACATGGTTCTTGGTCTTTATTATATGACCAAAGAACGTTTATCAACTCCTGAGCATAAAATTTTGGGTGAAGGCCTAACTTTCTATTCTGCGGAAGAAGTAAATATTGCCTTAAATGAAGGTAAATTAGAATTGAATGCTCGTGTTAAAATTAGAGCAAGAGATTTTGATGAAACCGGAAAATTAGTATATAAATTAATTCAAACTACTGCCGGTAGAGTATTATTTAATGAAGTAGTACCGGAAGCAGCAGGATATATCAACGAGGTTTTAACTAAAAAGTCGTTGCGTGATATTATCGGAAGAATTTTATCTGTAACCAATGTGCCAACAACGGCAGCCTTCTTGGATAACATGAAAGACATGGGTTACAAGTTTGCATTCCGTGGTGGATTATCATTCAGTTTAGGTGATATCATTATTCCTCACCAAAAACAAGAATTAATAGCAGATGCAAGAGAAGAAGTAGATGCAATCACCATGAACTATAACATGGGATTAATCACAAACAATGAAAGATATAATCAAGTAATTGACGTTTGGACTTCTAAAAATGCATTATTGACAGAGTTAGCAATGAAAAACATTAGAGAAGACCAACAAGGGTTCAACTCGGTGTATATGATGCTTGATTCTGGAGCTAGGGGTTCTAAAGAACAAATTCGTCAGTTAACCGGTATGCGTGGTTTGATGGCTAAGCCTAAAAAATCAACTGCTGGTGGTGGTGAAATTATTGAAAACCCAATTCTTTCTAACTTTAAAGAGGGTCTTTCAATTTTAGAATACTTTATCTCTACGCACGGTGCTCGTAAAGGTCTTGCGGATACGGCTTTGAAAACGGCTGATGCCGGTTACTTAACCAGAAGATTACACGACGTATCACAAGATGTAATTGTGAATACCGAAGATTGTGGAACTTTAAGAGGAATCGAAGTTTCTGCCTTGAAAAAGAATGAAGAAATCGTTGAATCGTTAGGTGAAAGAATTTTAGGACGTGTAGCTCTTCAAGATGTTATCAATCCGTTGAATTTAGAAGTATTGATTGAAGGTGGTCAAGAAATTACCGAATCAGTAATGAGAGCGATTGAAGCATCTCCAATTGAAAGAGTGGAAGTGCGTTCACCATTGACTTGTGAAGCGGCAAAAGGTATTTGTGCAAAATGTTACGGTAGAAACTTAGCAACCGGTCGTATGACTCAAAAAGGGGAAGCGGTTGGAGTAATTGCTGCTCAGTCTATCGGTGAGCCCGGAACTCAGTTAACACTTCGTACTTTCCACGTTGGTGGGGTTGCGGGTGGTATGTCTGAAGAATCAAATATCATTACTCGTTTCAAAGGTAGATTAGAATTAGATGATTTAAAAACTGTTAAAGGAGAAGATGCTGATGGAAAAGCAATTGACATCGTGATTTCTCGTTCTACAGAATTAAAATTAGTGGATGAAAATACAGGTATTGTATTAAACACTCACAATATTCCTTATGGTTCAACCATTTATGTAAAAGATGGTCAAATCGTTGATAAAGGAAC
>NZ_PNJW01000012.1 GCF_013822155.1 Flavobacterium sp. | reverse complement strand
AGCTAATGAGGGCATATCAAAATATTTTATAAGGTTTAGTAATATTTTTTACACTAAGAAATACTTTTAAAGTGTAATTAAACGAACTCAAGTAGTTAAGAGATAAATAAGTAAAAATTATACAAAGAGTATTTTCAATATTCAAAGTTGAGATAATCAAGTAGATTTTCAGCTTTCCAAAAGTTGTATTACTCTATCATTTATTTCAAATACCCTTGAAGGGCTTTTCATCTAGTGAGCCACTCATTTTTGATGAGTTAATTCAATATACTTCAAAGTTCAAACATAAAAATGAAAAAGTCAATGCGGGAAAACACGTATTTTCTCAAATTTTTAGTCTAAATATTTAATTATTTTAGTTTAACCAGTTTTTTGAACAGTATTAATCCATTAAAGAATATCCAAAACAGTGCCAAAATTAGAATGGAAATTACTAGCTATCTAAAAATAATTAGTAGTACAAAAATGCGGGTTTTCCCGCATTGACAATTTGAAATAAAAATAAGACCTTTAACAACTAAATTTAAACATTATTTTTATGGCAATAGACAAAAATACAGGAGAAGTAATTACTCTTAAAGTAGCAGTAAATTACACGTATTCTTTCCAAAATGAAAACCCTAATGCAATTAAATCCTTTTTTGTCGGAAAAGAGAAACTGGATCGTATCCTGGAGCAGGAAGACTGTATAGGAATACGTATCTATAATGGAAATGATACCGAAACAAATAAGGAAAACAGGGTGTTAGTGGGAGTTGACAAAGACGGTGAGGATATTAGCGGAGGTGTAATTGTAGAAGAATTATCTCCTTGTCCTTCGCACTGCCCTAAGTCAAGTCCGTTGATAAAACCATAAATTTTGTACACAGTTGTTTTTTATATTGCTCTTTTCATAGGCCTTATTCCTTTATTATTATTGTTCTTGAAGGGAAACGCTTTTAATTGGAGTCATCTTGTTGTACCTTTTATTTGGCTTACTGCTATAGCTTCTGCTTATGAGTTTGTGGGCACGCATTTGTTAAAAATAAATACCGCATATTGGTTTCAGCTTTATCCTCTGCTGTCATTTTTATCATTACATTATTTCTTTTCACGTTTGTTAAAGCCTTTGTACAAAATTGCTTTCAAGATTTCCTTAGTCCTGTTTGTCATTGTATATGGTATCTCATTTTTTTATTGGAGTGAGAACAACAAACTTATTTCATCAGCAATAAACAGAAGTTTTATTACGCTTTTTGTACTCACTTTTTCTTCGGTATGGCTTAAAAACCTGTTTTATAAATTAAAAAATCTTGATCCATTTGAAAAGATAGAGATTCCTAACCTGTGGCAAAGTGAAGTGTTTTATTTTGTAGCAGGAATGGCGATTTACTATTCAACGACATTTTTCTTATTTTTATCGAGCAATTTTATTTTTGACAGTAATATGTACTTTTATGATTATTGGTTTGTAAATGTAATAGCAACATTAATTTTTAGAATATTTCTCATTATCGGAGTATGGAAAATGAAGCAGGATTAAAACTAATATTTTGGATAAGTACTTTGGCAATGCTATTGCTTATACTTGCCTTATTTTCGTTTGCCTTAATTTATCGAAAAAATACATATAAGCTCAAACAAAAAGAATCTGAGAATCTTTTAATAGCATCTTTAGAGTCCGAAAAAAGAGAACGACAACGGATTGCGGCTGACTTTCACGATAGTGTTTCTGGAGATTTGAATGCTATCCGTAATTATATTACCATCTTAGACAGGAGTGAAGACAGCCCGTTCAATAAAACGATTCTAATGGAAATAAAATCAGCTTTGGATAATACATTGAGCAATATACAGCACATAAGTTACAACCTGATGCCTCCGTTATTAGAAACTCTCGGGTTTGTTCCTACATTAAATGATTATTTTGAAAGAATTAAAAAACTGAATAATATAACTATAGCTTTCCAATACTATCAAAAAGATTTGCCGGTTTCGCCGTCAGATGCTTACGAATTGTTCCGTATTATTCAGGAACTTATTTCCAATATGCTCAAACACGGAAATATCAACTACATACATTTTTCTATTGAAAAAAATAAAGAAATTATTGAAATAAAAATTACAGATGACGGTATTCCTTTCAATTTTTATCAAAGTTTACGAAATACTTCAGGTATGGGATTGAAGAATATCATCTCAAGGGCCAAACATATAGGGACATCAGTGACACAGATCCCTTCCGAAAAAGGAAATATAATAATAATCCAATTAAATAAATAATATGTTATGTTCCGTATAGCTATTGTAGATGATCATATTCTTTTCAGAAAAAGTCTTAAACTTTTAATAACAAGCTTTGAAAATATGAAGGTGGTTGTCGAAGCTTCCAACGGAAAAGAGCTTTTGGAAGTATTGGAAACTGTTTCCGTAGATATACTACTACTTGACCTTCAAATGCCTGAAATGGATGGTTTTGAAACATGTCGAAAGATAAATGAACTGTATCCTGATATAAAAGTACTAGTATTGACACTCAGGGATGATGCAAAAACCATAAGAGAGGTAGTAGAGCTTGGGGTACAAGGATATTTTACCAAAAATACAGACCCTTCAGAACTGGAGAATGCCATACTGAAACTGAGTAACGATGGGTTTTATTTCGAAAAAAGCTTAACTTCAATAATACAGCACATTTTAGAGGGTTCTTCTCCCAAATTAAAAACCGAAAAATCCCAGATTTTTAGTGATCGGGAAATGGAGATAGTTCGTTTGACTCTGAAAGAACTTAGTGGCTCAGAAGTAGGTGTTAAGTTAAGTATCAGCCCAAAAACAGTAGAAAAACATAAAAGAAATCTTATGGAAAAAGTTGGTTCCAAAAACTTTATAGGCGTTATTACATATGCTTTGCTTCACAATTTATTGTCTGTCAATGAATTAAAAGATTAAAAAACATAGAGATTATCTAAACATTTTAAAAAGCTGCAAATAACTTGCAGCTTTTTTTATTCTGCAAAATAGGTAGTATTATCTCAAATAAGCCAAACGAAGATTATCACGGTCAAATGGAGAACTAAAACCATTTTCGGCTTTTCTGCTGTCTATTTTTATCCCGGCTTTTTTAAATAAAGCAACTTATCACATCATTAAATATCGAAAAAATTATGGCAGAAAAAAAAGATTTGTCTTACTACGAGTTAAGATTACGAGAACTTCTTATTAAGAGTTTTCCTGAGCTGGCAGGCGATAAGACATTCATTACTCAACGTTCTAATCGGGCAGCAAATGTTTATGAAGAAACATTTATAGCTGGAAATAGAATAGAACAATGCAACGAAATTGCCAATTTTATTCTGTTTGAGGGATTACATTTTTCAAAATTTGATACGGTCTTTCAAGTCGTGAGCAATGAGTTTGACACTATCATGGCTGATGAGAAACTTCATCCTTTTGCTCTGAAAATGTTTCCTGTTTGTGAGCCTGTTTTCTCGGGCTATGAACTAACCGATGACTTCGCATACAGCCATGAGTTTGATTTACTCTACACTGAAATAACCGGAACCATCGCAATATGGATAGCCGAAAATGGGCTTCAATAAAAAGAAACATCTCCAACAGAATATTGATGCCTTACGAATTGCTTTTAAACTAGAAAAGGAGAAACGACAAGCCACCGTGGGCGAAAGACTGCTAATGATGCAATACAGCGGATTTGGTGGTCTAAAATTCGTGTTGAACCCTATAGCGAATGAAATAGACATCAATCATTGGAGGAAAACGGAACACGACCTTTTTCCACTCACACAGGAACTCCACCAGCTACTCAAAGAAAATTCCGAAGACGAAAAGCAATACCGCAAATATGTAGATAGTATGAAAAGTTCTGTATTGACGGCTTTTTATACACCGCCACAGGTCATTGATGCTATTTCATCTGTTTTTCGTGAAAGTGGTTTGAACATTGAAAAATTCCTTGAACCGTCAGCAGGTATCGGCTCATTCTTACAGTTCTTTTCAGAAAACCAAAATAGTGCTACTGCTTATGAAAAAGACTTGCTTACAGGCAAGATATTAAAACAGCTTTATCCCGAAAGCAATATCCGTGTAAGTGGTTTTGAAGAAATCCCAGACAAGGAACAAAACAGCTATGATGTAATCGCCAGTAATATTCCGTTTGGCGATACTTCGGTATTCGACCTTTCCTATTCCCGAAGTAAGGACAGTGTAAAAGTGCAGGCTGCCCGAAGCATACACAATTACTTTTTCCTGAAAGGTACTGATATGCTCCGTGAGGGTGGAGTTTTAGCATTTATTACCTCGCAGGGTGTTCTTAACAGTCCTAAGAACGAACCGATACGAAAGGCGTTGATGCAGAATAACGATTTGGTTTCAGTTGTGCGATTGCCTAATAACCTGTTTAAGGAATATGCAGGAACGGAGGTTGGCAGTGATTTGATTATACTGCAAAAGAACACAGCAAAACAAAGTCTGACCGAAAGGGAAAATCTGTTTTGCCAAAGCAGGCAAACAGAATATAATACACATGGCAATGCTTTCTTTCAGAACAGCACAAGGATTATACATACCGACCGAAAATTAGATACTGATCCTTATGGGCAACCTGCACTAATCTATACGCACAAAGATGGGGTTGAGGGAATTGCCAAAGACCTCAAACAAATGCTTACTGAAGATTTTGGCAAATTCCTGAATTTGAGGCTATACAAAGGTGAACGGAAAGAAGAAACTGTTATCCAAATTCCGATTGAACCAAAGGTCACACCTCTGGTTATTGAACCTGAAATAGTTCAGCCGAAATCTGCATCAGTTCCCGTAATTCATTTGGAAAGCAAACAGGAACTAAAACAGTTGAGCATTTTTGACCTGTTTGAAAATGCCAGCGAACCTTTATTGGTGGTTGCTCCACCCGAAAGAACGAAGCAACCCAAAAGACAAACCACTAAAAAAAGACGAGGCACAACAGACCGCCAAACTGACCTGTTCAGTAGTGCGATTCAAAACCCTTATATACCAACGATTACCGATAGAACTTCTAAAAGAAATACATCAGCCAACGAATCAAAGCAGGAAGCTATCGACGACTTGTTTTCGGGTATCAATGGGAATGACCTGGTTGCTGTACCAGCCGTTACCGACACCATTCCCGAACCTGCGCCGTATGGTGAAGAATTAAAATCATTCCATCGAAACGATTGCCTTGTGGT
Source organism: Flavobacterium sp. (assembly GCF_013822155.1). GTDB lineage: Bacteria > Bacteroidota > Bacteroidia > Flavobacteriales > Flavobacteriaceae > Flavobacterium. The sequence continues at coordinate 66,524 of NZ_PNJW01000012.1, read as the reverse complement.
GGATAATGGTTGGGTCGGTCATCTGCAAGATGTAGATATATCAAATGGTACGGCTGTATTCCATCCATTGCAATTACCATCTTCGCAAAAAGTAAGAGCCGAAGCCTACATAGCGGTACGGGATATTTACCAAGATCTTTATAACAAGGAGGCGAAGTTTCAGACCGAACACAAAGAAGAAAGAGAAAATCTTAATCAATTATACGATGCCTTTGTAAAAAGATTCGGAAACCTCAATAGTGCCGATAATATCAAGCTCATCAAAACGGACAGCTCTGGAAAGGAAATCCCTTATCTGGAACGTGTGGTTGGTAGCGTGGTTCACAAAGCCGATATATTCAGCCGACCTGTTAGTTTTTCTACCTTGACAATAACAACGGACAATCCCGAAGAAGCATTAGCGGCTTCGCTCAACAAATACGGAAGTGTGAATTTGTACTATATGTCCGAAATCAGCGGTATGACAGGCGATACCTTGAAAGAAGATTTACACGGCCGTATTTACTACAATCCTCTACAAAAGGAATATGAAATATCCGAACGCTGGATTGCAGGTAATGTAGTTGAGAAAGCCCTAGAGGTAAAAAAATATCTCGAACGCAATCCTGATGATATTGAAGCCAAAGTAAGCCTTACAGTATTAGAGGAGGCAAGACCAAGACGTATTGAATTTGAGGAACTCGATTTTAATTTGGGTGAACGCTGGATACCCACAGGCATTTATGCTCATTTTGCTTCACATCTTTTTGATACTGACGTACTTGTTCACTACTCTGAAAGCTCCGATGACTTTTCAGTAAAGTGCGACCGTAAGAATTTGCATATATGGGAAAAATACGCTGTTAAAGCTGAAAGTAGGACGTTTGACGGGGTTGCTTTGCTCAAGCATGCCCTTGTTAATACCACACCTGATATTACCAAAAAAATTACGATTGGCGACCAAGAAGTAAAGGTACGGGATATGGAAGCTATACAAATGGCGAATACAAAGATTGACGAAATCCGCACCACCTTTACCGAATGGCTCCACGCCCAAAATGATGAGTTTAAAAACAGGCTGACCGATCAATACAATGATACTTTCAATTGTTTCGTCCGACCAAATTATAACGGAAGTCATCAGGAATTTCCGGGATTAGACCGCAAGGCATTAGGTATCGAAGACCTTTATTCCAGCCAAAAGGACACGGTTTGGATGATAAAACTGAACAATGGTGCCATCTGCGACCACGAAGTAGGTGCGGGGAAAACATTAGTAATGTGTGTGGCAGCACAGGAAATGAAGCGTTTGGGTCTGGCACACAAACCAATGATTATCGGGCTGAAAAGCAATGTTCACGAAATAGCCGAAGCCTATCGCACGGCCTATCCACACGCTAAAATCCTGTTTCCTGGCAAAGAAGATTTTACGCCACAAAAACGCCTGCGGATATTCGGTGATATTAAAAACAACGATTGGGATTGTGTAATTCTGACACATGACCAATTTGGTATGATACCACAGTCTCCTGAAATTCAAAAGGAAATTCTGCAAATAGAATTGGACAGCGTAGAGCGAAACCTCGATGCACTGCAATCACAAGGCAAGGAAGTTACCAGAGGTATGCTTGCTGGAGTAATCAAGCGGAAAGAAAACCTCGAAGTCAAACTCAAAACCTTGCAACACGATATTGAAAACCGCAAAGATGATGTAGTGGATTTTAAAATGATGGGCATTGACCATTTGTTTGTGGATGAAAGCCACCAATTTAAAAATTTGATGTTCAACACAAGACATTCAAGAGTTGCTGGATTAGGCAACGTAGACGGCAGTCAAAAAGCATTGAACCTGCTCTTTGCTATCCGTACAATTCAGGAACGTATTGATGCGGATATGGGAGCAACTTTTCTTTCGGGTACAACTATCAGTAATTCGCTGACGGAACTATACCTCTTGTTTAAATATCTGCGACCACGGGCATTGGAAAAACAAGGTATTCATTCTTTTGATGCGTGGGCAGCTATCTATGCAAGAAAAACGACCGATTACGAGTTTTCGGTTGCCAATAATATTGTAGCAAAAGAACGCTTCCGCTATTTTATTAAAGTACCGGAGCTTGCCCAATTCTATTCCGAAATCACAGATTACCGAACGGCAAAGGATATAGGTATTGACCGCCCCAACAAGAACGAGGTATTGTATAATATACCGCCTACACCTGACCAGGAAGAATTTATCCAAAACCTTATGCAGTTTGCCAAAACGGGCGATGCTACCTTATTAGGAAGAGAACCTTTATCACAAAGCGAAGAAAAAGCGAAGATGCTTATCGCCACTGATTACGCCCGTAAGATGTCGCTCGATATGCGTATGGTAAACGGTATGTACGAAGACCACCCCGACAACAAGGCATCTCATTGTGCAGCAAACATTGCTAAATATTACAACCAATACAACGCACAAAAAGGAACACAGTTCGTTTTCTCCGATTTGGGAACATACAAACCTAACGAATGGAATGTGTACTCAGAAATTAAACGCAAACTCAAGGAAAACTACGGCATACCGGCACACGAAGTTCGCTTTATTCAGGAAGCGAAAAGTGATAAGCAACGCAAGGAACTTATCAAAGGTATGAACGAGGGTAAAATTCGCGTGCTGTTTGGTTCTACAAGTATGTTGGGGACAGGTGTCAATGCACAGAAAAGAGCTGTTGCCGTTCATCATTTGGATACGCCGTGGAGACCAAGTGACCTTGCTCAAAGGGACGGCAGAGCTGTTCGTAAAGGCAATGAAATTGCCAAGTTTTTTGCGAACAATAAAGTAGATGTGATTATCTATGCCGTAGAAAAATCATTGGATAGCTACAAGTTTAACCTGCTGTACAATAAACAGCTATTCATAGACCAATTAAAAAATAACAATCTTGCCAAACGAACCATTGACGAGGGCAATATGGACGAAAAATCGGGAATGAACTTTTCGGAATATGTAGCTATTCTTTCGGGAAATACCGACCTGTTGGATAAAGCCAAATTAGAAAAACAGATTGCAGGATTAGAAAGCGAAAAACAGGCATTCAACCGTTCAAAATATAGTGCGAAGTATAAATTGGAAGACTATACGGCTGAACTTGATAAAGCCCAATCCCGCTTTGACCGTATGAACCTTGATTGGGAAAATTTACAGGAACGCATACAAAAACGTTCGGACGGTACGATCGCAAATCCTGTACAGTTGGACGGCTTGTCGCCCAATGCGGATATTAAGCAAATTGGTGCAAAGCTCAACCAGCTTGCGGACAAAGCCCGCACCGGAGGTCAGTATGAAGAGATTGGTAGCCTATATGGTTTTACACTATTAGTTAAAACTGAAATGTCCGAAAAAGAAGGTGTTGATATAAAAGTAAATCGTTTTTTAGTGCAGGGGGAAGGAAACATTAAGTATACCTTCAATAATGGTATAATAGCATCCGAGCCAAAAACGGCTTCAATGAATTTCCTTAAAGCTTTGGAAAAGTTACCTAGTTATATTGAGCAGGAACAAAAGAAAATTAACGAACTAAAAAAAGACTTGCCTATTCTTCAGGAAGTTGTAAACGATTCATGGGCAAAGGAAAGCAAATTATGTGATTTAAAAACAGAATTGGCGGCTATTGAGAGGAAAATCCAATTATCTATTGCTCCTGAACCTAAAGAAGAACAAACAGAGTCTGTAAAGGAACAGGAATCGGTTTCTAATAATTCTGAAAAAATATTTGGGACAAAAGGTAATCATTTATCAAGAGGTGTGTTGTGAAACGTTCTACGATTGTAATAAAAAAAAAGTAGCTGACCACAATAAAGTGCCAGTTTCTTTTTTATATACTATTTGAATTTATCCCTGTTGCACCAAATGCTGTAAATCCGGGTCATTCTTGATACGTTCCAATTCTGTTTCGATAATTTGGACAATATCCTGCTTTACCTGACGGTAATTGGCTTCAATTTCCTGTTTCATCAGGTTTTCTCCGTTTTCATCTATAAAAGAAAGTATTGGTGGTATCTTCTTATAGGCTTTGGTTTCAGCGATTACCTTGTCATTGTCCACAACGATTTCCGCATGGAAAATCTTCTGTTCAATACGCTCATCGAAGTTATCTGATACCGCTCCCACAAACATACCTTGTGTTAGTGTGGAAATTTTGGAAGCTGGTATTAAACTATCAAGCTGGGTAGATATTGAAGTAGATTTGTCGTTACGGTTGATGGTCATGCTTTGTCGTTTTTGCAATACTTTCCCGAAACGTTCTGAAAGGCTTTTGGCCGTTTCTCCAACAACCTGCCCGCTGAAGATATTACCGACAGTATTCTGGATTACTTTGCTTTCCTTGTCGCCATAATCACGGGTTAATTGCGAGTAATCCTGAAAACCTAAACAAACAGCTACTTTATTGCTTCGGGCAGTTGCTATCAGATTATCCAGTCCTCTAAAGTAAATCGTAGGTAACTCATCAATAATTACTGAACTTTTAAGTTGTCCTTTTTTGTTAATGAGCTTTACAATTCTGGAATTGTAAAGCCCCAAGGCAGCAGAATAAATATTCTGCCTGTCGGGATTGTTTCCTACGCAAAGTATTTTAGGTTCTTGCGGATTATTGATGTCCAATGAAAAGTCATCTCCAGTCATCACCCAGTAAAGCTGCGGTGAAATCATTCTTGATAAAGGAATTTTTGCTGAAGCAATCTGCCCTTGCAATTGATCCTGTGCTCCGCCCTGCCAGGCATCCATAAAAGGAGATAGATAATTTTCTAGTTCGGGATATGAGGTAAGAATGGTAAATACGTCTGAATACTTTTTGTTTAGTAGTTCAATAGCGTGTGGAAAAGTACAATATCTACCACTATCGTAGATTTTCAAAAACCATATAATAGCAGCCAGTAAGATAATCGGGGATTCTACAAAGAAGTCACCCTGCTTCTGTATCCAGCTACGGTTCAGATTTAGCATTATGGTATAAGCTGCTTCGTAAGCATCGGATATATCCGTCATAAAATCGGGATTTAGCGGATTACAGCGATGGCTTTTTCTCGGGTCATCGAAATTGATAACATAGAACTTTGGCTTTATCTTATATTTGTCTGTATGTTTCAGCAGGTGATTATAAGCAATGGTGGAAAGATCATCAAACTTAAAATCATAAATGTACATACTAAAACCTTTCTCAATATGCTGCTTGATAAAACTATTAACGATAGCGTAGCTTTTACCGGAACCTGGAGTTCCTAACACTATTGTAGCTCTAAAGGGGTTTACCACGTTAATCCAACCATTGTTCCATTTCTCTTTATAATAAAACTTGGTAGGTAGGTTTACCGAATACTCATTTTTCATCAGTCTAATTTCCTGCTGAAAACTTTCATTTTCATTATTGAAAACATCATCCATCAAGTTGTTCTTCAGCAATCGACCCATCCAAACACCTGCCATAAGCAATGCTATATATCCCAAACTGATGGTTAGTATATAAAAGAAAGCTGCCATATTCATAGGCAATTTCAATAAAGGTGTGTTTAGGAAAAAAAGTATAACACCGATGACTAAAGCTGTAATTATTTTAGACCATGTAATTTTCTCGTTTTTTACCCCTTTTGTTCCCAAACAACTTAATGCCAACAAAACAAAAGCAAACATTTTGGTATATAATGTATGGGAAAACAAACTTGCCTTTCTTTGAAAATTCCACAATATTTTATTGATAGTTTCGTGTGTCCATCCCTTGTCGAGAAAGAAACTGTGACAATACCAATAGAGATGCATCAGTATTAGAATGATACTTACTGCACGCATAAATGCCATAATTTTGGCAAGCCCTCTTAAATCATCTTCTCCCTGCATAATTTTATACTTAAAATGTTATTGTTTCTTTTTATGTTTTTTCTTTTTCTTCATTTGGTTGATAAAAGCCTGTTCCTCGTAATCTTGCGCATATACTTCAGGAAGCAGTCCACCGAATCCTTCTATCAGTCCTGAATCATATATAGTACTTACTCGGGTCAGGAAATCAAAAAGTTCGTGAGGCTGTTCATTTTCCCCCAAAGGGATATCTTTGTTTACTACAGGTATTTTATCATGTGAAACAGCTTTTCGCTTTTCTGCATTCTGCTCACTCCACCAATCGTTGAATACGTTAGCAGATAGGTTCTTCCCTAATTGTGAACCGTTCCAAACCGTTTGGGATTCGTGGTCTATAAAGGTCATTCCATAAATACGTCCTTCATCATTTCTTCGTACAACGGTATTGATGCCCTGCTTCGTCAATTGTTTTTTAAAACCGGTTTCATCAGAAGCAATATTCATCGTTGCTTCAATCGTATTTTTAAGCAGAATTCTTACTGGATTTGATTTCAAATGCTCTTTAGATTCCATAAAATGTTTTTGAAGCTGTACAAACCCTGCTCCTTTACCAAAGAGAGATGCCTTGAAAGGATTACTTACTTTTTCTCCCTGCTCATTCAATGCAAAATAAACCAGTCCTTGTCTGGACTGTCCGTGTAATTCACCACTAACTTCTTCGGCTCTGATATTGAATAAAAACAATAGAGCATTGTAAGTGCCTAAGCTTTGAAACCTGTAATGTTTAGGGAGGTATCGGACTACTGAAGCAATCTGACTTTTTATATCGCCTGCCCGATAATTTACCGGACGGAAAATCTTGTCGTTCTGTTTATGCTCTTTATCCGTTGCAGGTATCAATCTGTGTTTCTTTTCGAGATCACGGCAGACATTCATAGACCGCATTTTCTCAAATTTATCCGAAATCTTTTTACCTGTTTCGTCCACACAAACCGAGACTATATGAATATGGGTGCGATCAATATCTGTATGCTTGAAAACCACAAAAGGCTGCTCTCCGTAACCCATTTCTCTCATATATTCTTTCGCCATTTCCCTGAATTTGTCATCACTTACTTTGTCTTTCGGGTTGGGATTGAGCGAAATATGCAACGTATGATATTGCGTATTGCGATTTGCGATGAGGTAAGGAGTAAAAGATTGAGCTAATTGAGCTATGGAATAATGACCGTTTAATGACTCTACTATCTTATGGGCAAGCAATACTTTTCCATTTTCCTGTTCTACTTTTTGTTGATTGTAGGTAAGAACCCCTGTCAGATTTTTTCCTCTACTGATTTTAGCTATCATTTTTACCCTCCTTTTTCAAATATTTTTCTTCAAATTCCTGTGTCAGCCGAATAATTTTTTGACATAATACCGCCATTTCAGCCGTCTGTTTTTCCAGTTTAAAGAGATAAGCACCCGCTTTTTTCTCTGAAAAATTGCGGTAAAGTATCTTTACTACCTGATTATAATTCACACCAACTGCACGGAACTGACCGTATAACGTCGTCAAACGCATATAATAATCCATTGTCGCCTTATCTATTTTTATAGTTCTAACTGTTTTCTTAAAAATACAGGCTGTGATAAAGTGAGCCATAACATTCATTCCTGATTGCTCAAAGAGTGAAAGAAAGCGTGCATTATCTTCTGCATTTAGTGATATGGAATAGCGAAACACTGCAGGATCCTTTTTCGGATTGCGACCTCCTTTACGTAATTGTTTGTTTTTATCTTCCATCATAAATCCATTTTAAATTCAAAAAATCCTGACTTCGGAGGGATTTTCAGCCCACTGCAAGGGCAAGTTGTTTTGAGCTGCGGGATACTTTCCAAGCAGCTCAAAACACAACTTGCTCCTTTCTGATGAAAGGAAAATCCGCCCTTCGGACGGATTAAATGTAGCAGGGAAAAACAGCTTCGGGCTGTTCCTTTTCATACAGGATATGTCAGCTAGCTTTTGCATAAATCCGTTAATAAAAATTTATTTACAAAGTAAAGCTCTGTTCGTGAGAGTATTGCAATGCAATATCCGCACAAACACAGCTTTTGAGTGCCAAACACTACCACTATGGTAAAAGCATAAAAATACCTGCATTTCTTTGTGCTTACAAATAGATATAAGGACATAATTAGTTATGCAGGTAACAACATAAGTGCGCAATCAGCTATGCAGAAAAGGATCTATTGAAATACCTGATTATGCAGTTGAGTTCGGACACATTCACTCATATAAGTAAGCAGGTCTGTGGGTACAAACATATCTGTCTACATACAACTATAAGCGTGTATTTAGATACATAGGTAGTTTGGATTGTAAATACCTGCCTAACCATATAAATAGGTACAGAGCGAAAAAAACAAATACAGTAGTACACAGATAGGTAACTACGGATATACGGACATAAGTAAATGGATATATAAATAATTAAAAACAACAGAAATATGAATGCAAAGCACAAAACAATATTTATCGCCTTTTCTTCTCAAAAGGGTGGTGTCGGTAAAAGTACATTTACAACGCTTGTTGCGAGTACGATGCACTATCGCTTAGGTTACAATGTTGCGGTATTTGATGCGGATTTCCCGCAACATAGCCTGATGAAAATGAAAGCCCGTGATTTGGCAATGGTAATGGAAAATGAGGCTTTGAAAAAGCTAGCGTATAAACAATTTACGACCATTAACAAAAAAGCCTATCCAATTATGCAGCATAAAGCGGATAACGTATTGGAAGTAGCTCATGAATTTTTAAACACTTCTCCAATACCCATTGATGCCGTATTCTTTGACCTGCCCGGAACGGTGAATACGCCAGGTATTCTGAAAGCATTGTCAGGAATGCGCCACATTTTTACTCCCATCACAGCAGACCGTGTAGTAATGGAAAGTACACTCATATTTACACAGCTCTTACAGGATGTGATTATGAAAAAAGGAGAAACTTCCATAGAAACCATTAATCTGTTTTGGAATCAGGTTGACGGAAGAGAAAGTACTCCTTTATATGATGTTTATGACCAACTCATAGAGCAGTTGGGATTAAGCTTGATGCAGAGTCAAATCAAAAGTAGCACCCGTTTTCGTAAAGAAAGCGAAGTGGACAGTAAAACCGTTTTCCGATCGACTGTAATGCCTCCCGATGAGCGGTTGATGAAAGCTTGTCAGTTAGACTTGTTTATGGTAGAATTTTTAAAAATCATTCAATTATAGCATTATGGAGAAAGAAAACAAGAAAAAAGCCACGCCGGAAATTAACGAGGAACTGATGATGAACTTGATGGTCGATGGCATTAAAAAGGAAGGGTTAAAACTTCCTCCAGAACCCTTCGAAGAACCGCAAAAGGAAAAATTACCAAAGGAAAAGCTTGCAATCAAAGAAAAGAGCAGAGCGAAAAAAACAAACGAAGCTAAGTACGAAATCATCTTTTTTAGAAAACCCGATACTAATGCTCGTGATGGTAAAACAGTTTATATTCGACCTGATTTTCACGAAAAGCTTTCAAGGATTGTACAGGTAATAGGCGAAGACAAAATAACCATCTATGCTTATTTAGATAATTTGTTGGATTACCACTTTCAGGAATTTGGGGAGCAGATTACCAAGAGTTTTAACGAAAAATATAAACCCATTTTATAAATTATGGAAATCGTAATTGTGATATGCCTGTTGGTGGTTATTGCCTTATTGGCACAAGATAATATTGTTATCCATAAAAGGAAAGGGCAGAAGCCAGTGCAGGAAAAGCCTAACGCGAACCTGCCTGATATTATGGGACAGTCCAAACAAGTAAGAAGTCTTTTAGTGCCAAAAAACGCCACTGAAGACCAAATTCAAGAAGCAGAGCTAAATCTTAATAATTTAGACATTGAATACGACGAAAATGAAAACGTAAGTATTCAGATCCGCAAGGAAGAGCTGGATGTTATTTTCAGCAATATGCCTGATTTTGAAGAAGAGGAAGAAGAATGGAACAGGTATGGAATATCTAGTGGGGATGACGGTTTTGCTCAAGGGGTTACCTTTGAAGAACTAAGTTCCGTGGGGATGCTGCTGCAAAAAGAACAATTGGAGCCATCTCAGAAGGAAACAGCGGTAGATATTGTTCAGAAAATACAGGGGACCGAATTATTCAGTCTATTAGAAAATTCCATTGAAAGTGCTTCACATAAAATAGCTGAGCTATTGGACAGTAGCTTTTCTTCTGAAACAGATGCCAGTTCTTCCAATTTGCGGAAAAATGATTTGAAGGATTTTGATATTGGGAAGTTTGTGTAGACTTCTCAATATTTTTTGCTAAAATCTAAATTACAAGCCCAAACTCTTCAGCTATATCCCTTACCAGTTTTGTATGTATCCGCTTATGTGAATCTGCGATGCGTAAATAATTGCCCACGATCAGTTCCTTTATTTCAAGTTCAGAATTAAAGATACTTTTTCCATCTACTTTGAATGTTTTGTATAGGTCACCAATAGCGGTGTTACAATAGATATGTGAATTCTTGATAACACTTTCTGCTATGTCTTTGTGATATTTGTAACGATCGTTCAAGGCGAAGACTTCCATGTTATTTCGCGCCTTGATAGAAACAGGATCTCTAAATTTAACTTTTTCGCATAAAACCATTTTTAATTCAAAACTGCCAGCCGAAACAAGAAAATCTACAGCACTGATTTTTGTCCTGAATTGATAGATGTTTTCTACTGATTCTATAAAGGGATGACTGTTTTCTGCCATTGAAAATTCTTTCTGTCCTTTTAAAGCTCCCGAATTACAAAGGGCACAGCTGGGGATCAAATTGTAAAAGGAGAGCGATAGATAAGGATGCCTGCCTTTATTATAGAAATGATCAAACTGTGGTCGGGATTTCAGTCTTTTATTTCTTACGGTGAAAGTGAAATTTGCGTTACAATAAGGACATGTATTCATATCAAGTCTCTTCGCGTGCCTATATGCCAATCTTCCCGAATCTTTTGTTGTAAAAGAATCTTTGCTGCTGTCATAATCAAAAACCCTGAAAATTTTACCTTTAAACCACGAATGTAAATCAGCATCCGTAATATCTTTCCCTTTAGAATTCTTCGGGTTATTGCTTTTATAATTTTGTTTTGCGGTGTCAACAAGATTTTTTAATGACTGCATTTCTGATTCCAGTTCATGGGGCCTCCCGCAGATGATGGTTTCTAGACGTTGTGCCAAATAATCCATTACAGGCTTTAGCTCATCATTTGGCCAATTCTGCAAATCGCTTTTAATATTAAACTCTTTCTCCAAATCTTTATAGAAGGTGATTGCCATTCTGTCAAGTTCGGATAAGCTAAAGGGAACTTTTATCATTATTATCTTTAATTTTCTGTTCTACTTCTGCAACTTGTTTTCTTAGTACTTCTAATTTTTCCTGCAGCCCGAATTTTTCAAACCACATGTCCTGCAGTTTTTTACGCAGTACAGGTTCTCCAATGCTGTCAATAATTTTCTTATAGCTGTCATTGCTTACTTTTACAGTTTGGTCATTTAGGTATTTTATGATTTCATTTATCTTATCTTTTGCATATTCTCCGATCAGCATTCCATCCATATAAAAAGAATCTGAAAAGAGCGTATGGATATTGGCAGCAAATGTATTTGAGTTATGATTCTGTTTGTCAAGAAAGTAAGGTGTTCCGTCTTCTGATTTCTGCACAAATAGTATATTTGACTTAGGCAGGTCAGATGTAAGGAAGGGAGTATTTGATGTGAAAATAAGCTGTATGCTGTGGTTATGAAACAGTGAACTTAAAAACCGGATCGTATTTTTAAAAAACAGTCTCTGCCATTCTGGATGGTAACCAGCATCTCCTTCGTCAATCAAAATAATCAATCTGTTTTGCAGACGAACCGATTCTTCATGAACCAATGAGTAAAATCTTGACATTAAGGATAAATAAGACTGTTCACCCGAACTTAATGAATGCCACCTGAATTGGATAAATGAGGTAATCCCTTTTATCTTAACATATAAATTCTGGAATTCTTTAAATTCGTTTTCAGAACCAGTATTGAAGTGAAAAAAAGCTTCGCCTTCATTTTTTATCCTTATCGTATTACTTTGAATTAATCTAGAGGCCAATGCAATAAAGGCAGGAACCAGTATTGATAAATTATCTAATTTCGGAATACCAACATCATATATTTCACCATTTGAAGTATGGGGAAATGTTACGCCATTCATACTGGTAAAAAAACGCTCTATAAAACGGTCTCTGTTTTCATTTTCTTCCCGAGTGATTACATGCTGATAGGGATTGCTTACACTGTATTTTCTTTCTGTTATAAGGAAATTGATAAATACGGAGTACCATAAGTTACCTATAAAAGTTTCTTCCGGACTGCTGTATTGAGGAATTATGCTCTCCAGATATTTTATGAGGTCAACTACATCCTGATATTTTTCTGTATCTCCAAAAAAATAATCGTCCTCTTTACTATCGAGCATCAAATGCAGTGATTTTGGTTTTGAAAAAGGTAACTCTTCCCCTGTATTATTGATAAAAATTACTGCTTGGTAAACTTCCATCATATGCAGATGCTGCAGGTCACTTGTACGGATCAGCAGTCCCTTCTTAAATTCCACAGACTGCATTTCTTCCAATATCCTTTTGCGTTCTTTTAGTAATAGAGAGGTGGTAGAAATATTTTGTAACCCATGCCAGTTGGTGTAGTCTTCATTATAATCCAGAAGGTAGTTGTAATAAATGTAGTCGGCATGACCTAATCCGGAGGAAGAACGGATTTTGGTATATTTCTGCATTTTAAAACCAACATCTGTATTATTTTCTAACTCAAGTTTTACTAATTCAGGATAAGATATATAATACTTTTCATCAACTGAATAGAGAATGATATCATTTTCTATCCTAGTGCTTAATCCGTCAGGCATATTATCCTTAATATATTTAAGCACACTGGACTTTCCTGTTCCATTTTTTCCAATAATTGCACAGACATCGGTCACATTTTCCTCCTGGAAGAAATTACTTATGTAGTCAGGATTGTGCCTGATAATCAGTAAAAAAAAGCCATCTTTCTTTTCCAGATGGATTAGGAATTTCGAAGATAGGTTTACTCCTGATTCTTTAATGGCATTGAATTCTTTTATCCAGATATAGTGTATTTGCATTGTTTTAAAACCTTTTTTTTAGATTGAACGTTCAGATTTGACGAGAATTATGTATTTCACTGACATACTATTTAAAATTATATCATTGCTACTTTAATGCTACTAATATAAAATAATTCTTATTAAGGTAGGCCACTTACTACCAAATAATTCCTATCACTGCCAATTTGTTATAATGCTTTAATTTCCGCAACACCTTTGCAGTGAAAGTTCGCAAAGTGTGGAAAAAAATAACAATTAAATGTGTTTTAATTATGAAAAAACAAACAAAAAAGGTTCTGTTGTTAGGAGTAGTACTTCTGATAGTATCGGAAACCTTTGCACAAGGTAACGGCGTAGCCGGTATTAATGAGGCAACGCAAATGGTCACTTCCTATTTCGCACCGGCAGTACAGCTTATCTATGCCATAGGTGCTGTGGTAGGGCTTATTGGAGGCGTCAAGGTATATAACAAATTTAGCAGTGGTGATCCTGATACATCAAAAACAGCAGCTAGCTGGTTTGGAGCATGTATATTCCTAATTGTGGCAGCTACGATACTACAAGCTTTTTTCCTTTAATCGTGGTGATAAATATGGTGAGCTACAACATTAATAAAGGAATCGGAAGGACAGTTGAATTTAAGGGGCTTAAATCTCAGTATCTCTTCATTTTTGCAGGAGGGCTTTTGGGTATTCTCATTTTGATAATGATTCTGTATATGGCAGGAGTGAATTCGTACATCTGCCTATTTCTAGGAGCCGGTGGAGGGTCACTAATCATCTGGCAGACATTTTCTCTAAATAAAAAATATGGCGAACACGGATTAATGAAAATTGGTGCTAAGAAAAGGCATCCTCAGTACATCCTCTGTCGAAAATCTATTCGTCGGTATGTTCAACTTTCAAAAAACAATAGGTAATGAGAAATGCATCCAAAATATCAACTTTAGAGAATAAGTTTCCATTGATGGCTATAGAAAATAATTGCATTCTTTCTAAAGATGCCGATATTACCGCCTGTTTCAAAGTTCATTTACCAGAACTGTTTACAGTAGCCTCGGCTGAATATGAAGCTATTCATTCCGCTTGGTATAAAGCCATCAAAACCCTGCCAGACTATACGGTTATCCATAAACAGGATTGGTACCTTAAAGAGAGTTATGCACCAGATATGCCAAAGGAAGACCAGAGTTTTTTGGCAAAATCCTATCAACGCCATTTCAACGAGCGACCATTTTTGAACCATTATTGCTACCTGTTTCTGACCAAAACTTCCAAAGAGCGTATGCGGATGCAGAGCAATTTTTCATCCCTTTGCAAAGGAACTTTAATTCCGAAAGAAGTCAGGGATAAAGAAGTAATTCAACGTTTCATGGAAGCCGTAGCACAGTTTGAACGAATTATGAATGATTCTGGATTTGTAGAGATTGTTCGCCTGACTGAAGAAGATATTATAGGGAATGATGAAAGGCAGGGGCTGCTGGAACAATATCTTACCCTTTCCAAAGAAGCGAACAGTCCGATGGAGGATATTGCTCTAAGTGCTGAAGAATTGCGCATAGGGAATAAAAGATTATGCCTGCACACCTTGTCCGATACGGATGATTTGCCAGCAACAGTGTCAGCAGATAATCGTTATGAAAAACTTTCCACCGACCGAAGTGACTGCCGTTTATCGTTTGCTGCTCCTGTAGGTTTGCTATTGAGTTGTAATCACATATATAACCAGTACCTATTTATTGATAATAGTGATGAAAACCTTAGAAAATTTGAAAAGTCAGCAAGGAACATGCATTCGTTGGCACGCTACAGCCGAAGTAATCAGATAAATAAAGAGTGGATTGAACGGTATTTGAACGAAGCACAATCCTTCGGGCTTTCTTCTATCCGTGCCCATTTTAATGTAATGGCATGGTCGGATGATCCAAATGAGTTGAAGCAATTAAAGAACAATACTGGCAGTGCTTTGGCATTGATGGAGTGTAAACCCAGACACAACACTACTGATGTGGCAACGCTTTATTGGGCGGGCATCCCAGGTAATGCTGCGGATTTTCCAAGTGAAGAAAGCTTTTACACATTTATTGAACCGGCTTTGTGCTTCTTTACCGAAGAAACAAATTACCAGAATTCGCCATCACCATTCGGAATTAAAATGGCAGACCGACTAACTGGAAAGCCTATTCATTTGGATATATCGGATTTACCTATGAAGCGTGGGATTATTACGAACCGGAACAAATTTATTTTGGGTCCGTCAGGTTCGGGAAAATCGTTCTTCACTAATCATATGGTTAGACAATATTATGAACAGGGTGCTCACGTACTATTAGTTGATACTGGAAACAGTTATCAAGGTTTATGCGAACTAATCAAAGGAAAGACCAAAGGAGAAGACGGTGTTTACTTTACATATACGGAAGACAATCCTATTGCTTTTAATCCATTCTATACTGATGATGGTGTCTTTGATATTGAAAAAAGAGAGAGTATCAAGACTTTGATACTGACACTTTGGAAACGTGATGATGAACCGCCAACCCGTTCAGAAGAGGTTGCTCTTTCCAATGCCGTGAGTGGTTATATCGAGCGTATTAAAAAAGATGATTCCTATCCATCATTTAATAGTTTCTATGAGTATGTAAAAGGCGATTACCGTAAGGTATTGGAAGAAAAACAAGTTAGGGAAAAAGATTTTGATATCTCCAATTTTCTGAATGTTTTGGAACCTTACTACAAAGGTGGTGAATATGATTACCTACTCAATTCTGATAAGCAGTTAGACTTGCTATCCAAACGTTTTATAGTGTTTGAAATTGATGCTATTAAGGATCATAAAATTTTGTTCCCAATAGTAACAATCATCATCATGGAGGTTTTTATAAACAAAATGCGAAGGCTCAAAGGCATTCGTAAACTGATTCTAATTGAAGAGGCGTGGAAAGCCATTGCAAAAGAAGGAATGGCGGAGTACATCAAGTATTTATTTAAAACGGTGAGGAAATTTTTCGGAGAAGCTATTGTCGTAACTCAGGAAGTTGACGACATAATCCAGTCGCCCATTGTCAAGGAGAGCATTATCAATAATTCAGATTGCAAAATCTTGCTCGACCAACGCAAGTACATGAACAAATTCGATGACATTCAGGCAATGCTCGGATTGACCGACAAGGAAAAAGCACAGGTATTATCTATCAACATGAACAATGATCCCTCACGACTTTACAAAGAGGTATGGATAGGCTTGGGTGGAACGCACTCGGCGGTCTATGCCACTGAAGTTTCACTCGAAGAGTATCTCGCTTATACTACCGAAGAAACAGAAAAGATGGAAGTGATGCAGCTCGCGCAAAGCCTGAACGGAAATGTAGAATTGGCAATCAAACGTATTGCTTCCCAAAGAAGAGAAAATATAACTAATTATTAATCCTTAAATTTTTAAAACAATGAAAAAATTAATGTTCATGGTGTGTGCAGTACTGATGTTAGTTGCGACACCGTCCGCAAAAGCCCAATGGGTAGTGACCGATCCTACCAATTTGGCACAGAGTATTGTGAACAGTGCACAGGAAATCGTTCAGACTTCTTCCACAGTTACCAATGTGATCAAAAACTTCAAGGAAGTTGAAAAAGTGTATAATCAAGGGAAACAGTACTATGATGCCCTGAAAGCTGTCAACAATCTGGTAAAAGACGCACGTAAGGTGCAACAGACAGTACTAATGGTAGGTGATATATCAGAAATCTACGTGACAAACTTTGGAAAGATGATGAACGATCCCAATTTCGCACCGCAGGAGCTCGCTGCAATTGCCAATGGGTATTCACAGCTTTTAAATGAAAGTACAGAACTGCTTAAAGAACTGAAGCAGATTATAAATGCTTCAAGTTTGTCACTGAATGATAAGGAGCGAATGGATATTATCGACAGGGTATATAAAGAAGTCAAAGACTACCATAATCTGGTACGATACTATACTAACAAGAATATTTCCATAAGTTTTTTAAGAGCCAAAAAACAAAATGACAGCCAACGTGTCTTGCAACTTTATGGAACTGCCAATCAAAAATACTGGTAAAGTATGATTTTAGCTGTCGAATTTAACAATCTTCATGAGGTATTACGCTCATTATATGACGAAATGCTTCCGCTTTCAGCGGAGATGGCTGTTGTAGCGAAGGGTGTTGCGGGATTAGGTGCCTTGTTTTATATTGCTCTTAAAGTCTGGCAGGCACTCAGCCGTGCGGAACCGATTGATGTATATCCGCTTTTAAGACCTTTTGCTTTGGGCTTGTGCATTATGTTCTTTCCTACCATTGTATTGGGAACTATTAATGCTGTATTGAGCCCTGTAGTAACCGGTACGCATAATATATTGGAGGGTCAGGTGCTTGACCTGCATGCATTGCAACAACAGAAAGACCAATTGGAAAGGGAAGCCATGCTCCGTAATCCTGAAACAGCTTATCTCGTATCAAACGAGGAATTTGACAAAAAGCTTGAAGAATTGGGCTGGTCGCCTTCAGACCTTGCAACGATGTCGGGAATGTATATCGAGAGGACAATGTATAATATGGAAAAAAGTGTCCGAGATTCTTTTAGGGAATTACTGGAGGTACTTTTTCAGGCAGCAGCACTCGTTATAGATACAATACGGACATTCTTTCTGATAGTCCTGTCCATTTTGGGGCCGATTGCCTTTGCAATCTCGGTATGGGATGGCTTTCAATCCACGCTTACCCAGTGGCTCACCCGATACATTAGTGTGTATTTATGGCTTCCGGTAGCTGACCTGTTCAGTTCTATGCTTGCCAAGATACAATCACTCATTCTGGAAAATGATATTGAGAGCTTGTCAGATCCGGCATTTATTCCCGATACCTCGAACACCGTGTATATTATTTTCATGATTATTGGAATTATTGGCTACTTCACGATACCGACTGTAACAGGTTGGGTTATTCAGGCCGGAGGTATGGGTAATTATAACCGCAACGTGAACCAATCGGCTCAAAAAGCAGGAAATCTTGCAGGTGCTGGTACAGGGTCAGTGGCAGGCAATATCAGCGGACAGCTTTTGAAAAAATAACGCGTATTAACCAATTTAAAATAAATGAAAAATGGAATTTAAAATTTTAAGGAACATAGAAAATAGTTTTAGACAAATCAGGCTTTTTGCCCTTGTTTTTGCTTTGCTGTGCATCGGCATTTCCGGTTATACCGTATGGAATTCGTATCAGTTTGCCGAAAAACAAAGACAAAAAATTTATGTGCTGGATAATGGGAAATCCCTTATGGTGGCACTTTCTCAGGATGCCTCGATCAACAAGCCGGTAGAAGCCCGTGAGCATATCCGTCGCTTTCACGAGTTGTTTTTCACTTTAGCACCAGATAAGCAGGCAATTGAAAGTAATATGAAACGGGCTTTTTACCTGGCTGATAAAAGTGCTTTCGATTACTATAAGGACTTATCCGAAAAGGGCTATTACAATCGCATCATAAGCGGTAACGTACAGCAACGTATTGAGGTGGACAGCATCCAATGTGATTTTAACCAATATCCATATTTGGTAAAAACATTTGCCAAGCAGTTCATCATCCGTTCCAGTAATGTAACCCAGAGAAGTCTTATTACTTCCTGCCTTTTGGTTAACTCGGTGCGTTCGGATAACAACCCGCAGGGATTTACCATTGAAAAATTCGGTGTATTGGAAAACAAGGATATACAGGTCATTCAACGATAAAAGATTATGAAAAAGATTTTAGACTATTTAGATGCGTTGAATAAGCGGATAGAAGAATGGTGTGAAAACCTTTCTCCCCAACAGAGAAAAAAAGCCATATTAATTGCTTTGGGACTATATGTATTGCTGGGGATTATCACTGTTGCAAGTGAATGGTCTGAATTCACAAAGCAAGATAAAAATATGGAAATCAGGCATATTCAGATTCCAGCTATCAAAAAGATGAATATACCCAAAGCAGACAGCGTACAAAAGTTTAATAATAACCAATAAAAATGATAATATGAAAGAAAACGAAAAAAAGAGACCAGATATTCTGGTAACAGAAGGAAACCGAAAAACGGACTCCGATAACCCGCAGAATATTTCATCCGGCAGGATTGAACGGTTCAAGAAACCGATGATTTTCGGGTTAATGATAATAGTCTTTTTAGGATGTTTGTATATGATTTTCGCTCCAGAGCCTAATAAAAAGCTGCCTGAAGATGTAGGAATTAATGATGCTGTTCCACAGGCTACTGATGCAGGACTGCAGGCAGACAAGCAAAAGGCTTACGAGCAGGAAATGATGGAACAAAAAGAAAGGGAAAAAAAAGCTACACTGATGGCTTTATCTGATTATTGGAATACGGACAGTACTGAAATGGAGCAACCTGATATTGAACAACTGGAAGAAGAAGCTGTTGTCAATTCTTACGGAAAACCACAGAGCAAAACTAATGCAGCTCTGAAGAGCTACCGTAATATGCAAAACACTTTGGGAACATTTTACGAAGGAAATCGTGAAACCGATGCTTTACGCAAGGAACTGGAAGAATTGAAAGGGCAACTGGCACAAAAAGAAAGTCCGCAAAATCCGATGGAAAACCAGTTAATATTAATGGAGAAGTCATATGAAATGGCCGCCAAGTATTTCCCACAGACAGGCGATACAATTAAATCTAAAACAAGTGCTCAAGGAAATACTCGGAGAGAACCGATAGAACCGGTCTTTTCTGTTAAAAAGCAACCGATATCTTCTCTGTATCGAGAACCGACAAATGCAGAATTTCTGGCCGACTGGAGTCAGCAGCGTAATCGAAATTTCCATACTGTGGGAAGCGTTTTAGAACCTTCTGCTCCTAAAAACAGCATACGTGCCTGTGTGCATGACATGCAAACCGTTTCTATAGGCAGTAGTGTCCGTCTTCGTTTATTGGAATCGGCACGTGTTGGAAACAGGATTATTCCAATAGGGACATTATTAACTACTGCATCGGTAAAAATGAACAATGGTAGGTTAATGTTACAAGTAACTTCGATGGAATTGGAAGGTTCTATTCTTCCTGTAGATATTATAGCCTATGATCTGGATGGACAGCAGGGGTTATATGTTCCTTATGCTCCTGAGATGAACGCTTTAAAAGAAATTGCTTCAGGAATGGGAACCTCTACCGGAACGAATATAATGTTGACTTCATCTCCGGGTCAGCAACTGACAGCAGATTTAAGCAAAGGACTAGTACAGGGAACTTCCGGTTATTTTTCCAAAAAAATGAATACCCCCAAGATAACACTCAAAGCAGGTCACCAGCTTTTTTTGGTACCTAAAAAATAATAGTAATTATATAAAAACTCAGAAAGATGAAACAGATTTTAAAAAACGTATTGGCTTTAGCCTTATTTGTTGGTTATGTAACCCTGTCTAATGCACAGGAAAATTTATCAAAGAATACAACACTTCCTTTAGGTAGAATCGAACCTTACAATATGGAAGTAACTTATGACAAGACTTCCCATCTTATTTTTCCGGCGGCTATCCGTTATGTGGATTTAGGTAGTGGGAACTTAATTGCAGGAAAGGCTGAGGATGCGGAAAATGTATTGCGTGTCAAAGCTGCACTTAAAGATTTTAAGGAAGAAACGAACTTTTCGGTGATTACTGATGATGGACATTTCTACAATTTCAATGTGCTTTATGCCGCATGTCCTGAGATACTGAATATTGATCTGCTAAAGATCCGCAAATCCGCAAACAGAAGTATGGAAAACGAAGCTCTGTTTGAAGAATTGGGAATAGATTCTCCTTCGTTGGCAAATTTGTTACTGGAAACTATCTACAAAAAAGACAAACGTATCGTAAAGCATATTGGGGCTAAAAATTTCGGAATTCAGTTTATTCTAAAAGGAATTTACATCCACAACGGTAAATACTATTTTCATACGGAATTGAGAAACCGTACAAATGTGCCTTTCCAAATTGATTTTATCAATTTCAAAGTGGTGGACAAAAAGGTAGCTAAGCGTACCGTAGTTCAGGAAAGACCAATGATACCACTTCGTATTTACAGACCACTGGATGAGATTGGAGGAAAAATAATTGAACAAAATGTGTTCCTCTTAGATCAGTTTACAATTGTCGATGACAAGGTACTGTTGATTGAGATTTTCGAGAAAAACGGAGGTAGGCATCAAACGCTTCAGATAGAAAATTCCGACTTAATCAATGCTCGTTTGATTAACAATATGCACTTAAAATTTTAATAACCTTTTAAAGCAAATAATATGAAAAAGTATATCTATACCGTGATGCTCATATTTATGATCATCACGGTTACACAGGCACAAAGAATGTTACCCAAACAAAAAGGATTGGAAGTGAGTGCTGGTGTACTATCTGATGATAAAATAGCTAACAATTATTATATCAATGTAGCAATGACAGTAAACGGTAAAAACAGTAACTATCAGCTTTGGGCATTGGAATATACGCATCAATATCACAATTACAAAGACCTTCGCATACCACAGGAAACTTATACCGCAGAGGGTGGTTACAGTTTCTTCTTGTTAGGCGATGCCCGTAAAAATATCACTTTGAATGCTGGAATAACAGGCGTAGTCGGTTATGAAAGCATCAACCGTGGAGAAGCAATGTTGTATGACGGAGCGAAAATACTGAGCCAGGACACCTTCATCTATGGAGCAGGTGGACGACTCACTTTTGAAACGTATCTATCTGACCGTTTTGTGTTAGTCCTGCAAGGACGTGCAAAAATCTTATGGGGTACGGATTTGGAACAACTCCGACCGTCAGCAGGTGTGGGATTAAGATTTAATTTTTAAAACGTAAAATGATGACAATATTTTTCAATAAATTCAGAATAGGATTACTACTAATATATATGTTCTTAGCAATCCTCACAGCTTCGGTTACGTTGGTATCTTGTAGCAAAGACGATGAACTCGAAATACAGAACGATTTCCCTTTTGAGGTCAAAGTAATGCCTGTACCCAAAGATGTTGCCAGTGGGCAGACCGTAGAGATACGGATTACCATACAGCGAACAGGCAATTACAGCAACACGCAATATTTTCTCCGCTACTTTCAATTTGACGGACAGGGAACGTTGCGATACTACGATGAACCACCGTATCTGCCTAACGATCTGTACCAATTACCAACGGAGCAGTTTCGGTTGTATTACACCTCAACATCTGCCGTATCACAATCCTTTGTGGTTTGGATTTCGGACAGCTTCGGGAATGAAAAGCAGATAAGTTTTCAGTTTAACAGTACTGATTAAAAAAGAAAGAAATCCTGCCACAAAAAGCAGGATTTCTTTCTTTTGAGTAATCGAAGCTAAATTTTTGTAAATTTAAAAGGTGAATATAAAGTGTTTTTGTTATGATCGCATCATTGATAATAGGCATCATATTTTTGGTTGCAGGCTTGGGACTTCGCTACTGGATTAACCGGCGAAAGTTTTACAGACGTAGCCCTATGGGAGCAGAAGGATTTTCATCTTATGAAAGTTCGCTTACTATTAAATTGCTTGAAAAGTTTGGTAAATGGGTAGCTTATGCACTGATTATTTATGGACTTTTGTCATTATGGGTTTATTCTCGTGAAAAGAAAGATAAAGAAAAACAAAATGTGGAGATACAAAAATCAAGATAACTAATTTTAAAATAGAACAATTATTGAATGACAAAATCCTTTGATGACATAACCCTGCGAAATATATCTGATATAGTTTCAAATATGCTGACCCATACCAAAATTACAGAACATTTATCTGGTGCTGGTATTTCTCAATCTCAATACGGTACAAACAAAACAGATAGACTCTTTTATGCGCTAAAAGAAAGACAAGAACAAGACAGTTGCGGAAATAATGTATTGGCATTTGTTGTCAGGTTATTAAACCCAAAAAGATATAATTCAGAAGATGAATTTGAAAAAGATAGAACGACTATGAATGAGAAACTCGTTTATGAAGGGATAGAAATTGATAAAACTGGGCAACCCCGACAAGTTGATAGGGCTAAAACCATTTCAGAAGCTAAAAGCAGGTCACTTAAAATCAAAGAAAAAGTACACGGCATTGGAGTTCATTCAGAAATTTTGCCTTACTGTGAAGCTGAATGGTTAAAGGAAAATTATTTTCACGCTATACTTGAAATTACAAAAAGTGTTGCAGAAAGGCTTAGGCAAAAGAGTGGCTATACTTCAGACGGAGCAGATTTAGTTGATGATTGTTTTGCGTTGGGAAAGGAAAAAAGACCTATGCTTGCTTTTAATACCCTTAATAATCCAAGCGAAGAAAGTGAACATAAGGGCTTTGGAAACTTCTGTAAAGGGTTTTTTTCTATGTATAGAAATCCAAAAGCGCACAATCCAAAAATATTAGAGGATACCCAACTCTCACAAATGACAGAAGTTTTGGTTGTAGCAACAATAATCCATAATAAACTCGATAACACTTATAGAACAGGACTTAAGGAACCAAAAGACGGATAGTCCAGAGTAGTTCGATTTCTGCTAAACCTACAAATCAGTACATATAAAAGATGTAAGCTTTAAAGGTAAATAAATTTCGTCTGGGCTATGCTTTATGTAATCTTCCTTATTATCATCCCACATAAAGCCTGGTCTGATTAAACTGAAATCGTTTGTTTTTGTAACGGACTGAACGTAGCTATAGCCCCAAGGCGATTTGTAAATAATTTGACCCTGAACTGCGGAGGTATCAAAGGTCTTATCTTCAATCTGTTTAATTACCTTTATAAACGATGGACAAAGTTTTCTGTAAAATATCTCTAAGTTTTTTTCAAATCCCTTTGTCCTGTTTTTCAACTCAGAAATTCTACTGTTAATTTTGGTTTTCAACTCTTCGAAGTTGGCATTGAAATCATCTGCATTTTTGCAACCTAAATGATGAAGTGCATTTAAAACCATCGTAAAAAAGTAATGCAATTCATCATCTTTCCAGCGATTGTTTACCAAGCAAACAATTGTGCTTATGAGCGCCTCTTTTTTTAGTTCCTCAATTTTCTTTTTGGTGTAGTCAAATTCATACGCTTTAAATCCGCTTCTTGCCAGCATCAAAAAGTCGCCAATTAAGTTTAAACAACAACCTTTTACATTGTTATTATCATAGTTATCTACTAAGGGCAAATAACTGAAAAAATGTTGTGTTCCTTGTTCGTCATACTTTGCAGATTTCCCTCCATATTCATTTATCAACTCAAGAGCGATTAAATATTTAGTCAAATCTGTAAGTGTAGGCCTATATGTTTTTGGTCGATTATACCCATAAAGAATTTCTTGTTGGTAATGGTAAAGGTTATCAAAGTAGTTCATCAACTTTCTTTTTTCAGATTTAAGCACAGCAAAAGAGAGGTTACGAACAGTTGCCACTTCTCCTTCCTCATTTCCATTTATGTTACCTAAATCGTCTTCTTGCTCATCAATACTTATATCAGCTTGCTTATTCGTTGAAAGTCCATTTAAATTTATGAACTTCAAAACATCTAAGACACGTAGGGAAAGAGAAGAGAGTAGAAGGTTTTTTTCAAATCCAGAATTTTCTATTGTTTTATAAGAAGAGCGATCGTAAAGTTTTTCAGGTTCTTTGTAATCATTCAGCTTTGTAAACGTGTTTCTCCTACTATCTAAAAAGCTAGCTCCTGTTTCATTTTCTGTTTCATCAAAGATTGCATAATGCAACAGGTCGAGAACTTTACTCAGCTCTCCATTTTGGATTTCGCTATAAATTTTTTCAATTTCCTCTGTCTTTGGATTAGGATGCGTTTTCGCCAAGAGGAAATAATCTGAAATCAAAAGTTTATTAGAGATAATCTCGTCATTAATATTTGTCAATTGCACATATTGGAAAGTGCCTAATTCCAAATTAAGTTTTGTTTTTAGTTCTTTCCCATAATTTGAGAATGTTTTGGAATACAAAAATCGGTTTTGCTTATCGAAGAAGACAATCCTGAATTCATCGGTATAAGTACCATTGGAATGAAGTATAAATTCATCATAAATCAACTCTGCCGATAGCAGTTGCAGTTTGTATTGATTATTCTCGATTATAGTTTCATAAATTGATTTACTTGTAGTCGTTGCAAATTCATCAAGGCTTTTACTATTGCTTGTTTTCAGTTTTATGCCTAATTGATTTAACAATCCACCTTTTTCTGACTGAATAAGAAGTGAAACTTCTGCATTTGAATTTTTGCCCAATAATCCCAACCCTGCAGGTGTAATATTGGCACTACCGAACAGGCAAAACTCTTTTCCATTTTTTGTCTTGCAATGAATAATCTTCCCGTGAAGTTTTGATTTTGAGTTTCCAGATTTTGCATATTGCACTTTGCTTACGCCGGCATAACACCAATCGTAAAATGTAAAAGCTTTGCTCACTTGCATTGTAGAAGGGATTAACCCACTTTCATCCAATATAACTTTTACTGTGGCTGAAGGAAAAAGAGAATTGAGTTCTTGTAATACTTTCCCATTCTTGTCATAATATGGAGAAATGGTAGTTATTTCTACTACTTTCTCATTGCTAAGATGTTTTAAAAGTTCGTTCCAAATAGAAGTTGTTTCAGTATTAAACAGGAAAGCAACCTTCTCTTTTTGCGACGTTTCGAAAAATTGAAATGGTCTTGTCTTTGGCAATTCATTCAGCCATTTAGAATGTTCAAGTATCCATTTTGTAGTTTTTTCATTCATCTGTCCCTTAACTGACGAAGAAAGAGTTGATAGATAATCCCAAGCTGACGAAAAGATTGATGAATTTTCGGTTGAACGAATATCAAAATGAAATGCTCCCCAAATCTCATCATTGTTACCATTTCCAGAATTTGTAAGGTTTCCGGAACCAACAATAAGCAACCCTTCTTTTTCACCAAACAACATCCAAATTTTTGGATGGAATACTGACTTTTGGAAAACAGGATAAAGTGAATAACCGGCAGAAAGTTGCATTTCTTCTCCTGTAGCTTGTTGCATTAACTCTGAATAATAATGTCCGTCAATAAAAACGTTGATGTTTCTCACGCCACAAGAACGCAACCATTTCATTGCTTTCATTTCAAAAAAATAAAAGTCAAAGCTGAAGGTAGTAAGAATTGCAGAATGATATCTTCTGCTTCCTATTAATGTTAGTATGTTTTCTCTTTCTAGTATCATCAGTCAATCAAAAGTTTCTTATGTAATGGCGATAAAACCCTTTGGTCGTTGATTACCTGTAAATCAAACATTATGTTTTGCAAGGCGTTCATTCTTGGCGATGTGTTTCTTGGTGGAAATGTATCTATGAAACGGATGTATTGTTCCTCAATAAAAAATTTGTGGGTAGCCTGTGAGCCGTTGCCCATTTTTCTGAGTGCAACCATTGAGTGCCTGTAAATAATTTTGCGTAAAATAAATTGTTCAACAAAATCTTGAAGTGTGTCATTTTCTGCTGTGTGAACTGTCAAGATGCCATCAACCATATTCCCATCCCTTTCTATCTTTTTTCTGCTCATAAATTCTTTCAATGGATGAAGTTGCTCTCTATTATTCTTGAATATTTGAAGCAAAAGCATAAAGCCATATTTTGCTGCCATAACAGGGTCGTTTGTTGCATCAATTTCCTTTTTGATGTTTTCTTCGTCTTCTGTATCAGTGATTAACACCAAAATTTCTGCAAGTGAACTTGTTGGCTCTATGGCTTGCTTTAGCTCTTTGCATATTTCATTTGTAATACTGCTTGAAAATTTCTTTACAAACAATGGCAGATATTGGTCTTGTTGAAAATCGTAAAGATGTTGTAATACAGCCCAAAATATTGTTCCGCAACTGTATTGCCAATACTCATTTAATTGATAGCAGTACCAGCCAATATTAGTTTCCGTTTCAGGATAACTATTTGTGCCCAATTTCTTTCGGTAACTTTCCAATAGAAATCTATACCAGTCGTAATTATTTTCATTTTTAACAGCTGTATTTAACAGTGACAAAATTGTTTCCTTTCTGTGAAAAGTAAAACGTTCTTCCATTTCTTGACTTGGTTCGTCTTTGTCCAAAAACATTTCCACATATAGTTGCCATTCGGCATTTTCTGTTTGTATCGTGTCAATCGCAAAATATTTTATCAGTTCTGAAATATCAGAGTGGTAAAGTTTTCCTTTTTTAATATTACTATAAAACAACTCTTTTATTTGTGGTGACAATGAAACTTCAAAAGCCTCGGCTAATTGTTTCCCAGAAACTTTTTGTCTTGGGTGTGGTTTACTAATGTTGTAAATAACATCTCCATCATCATTTATTGCTGTAATAATTAAGGAAAGTGCCTGCATTGCTCCATAATAATATTGTCCGAATGCACCGGACGGATATTTCCAATAAACATTTTTATCGGTATTGTCCTTGTCTGCTCCTTCGGCTAAGTCAAAATAAGTGTCCTCAGCTGTATTTATTAGGTTTGAAGCAAAGTTACTTCCTGTTATCTGTTGAACTCCTTTACGCTCGCTTTGCATAATTATGGCAATCATCAATTCAGCTCTGCGGATAAAACGATATTGTTCTTTTGAGTTGCCTTGCTTTTCATTTTTGAAATAAAAATCTAACAGCCAGCAATAAAAACCATAATAACGGAGACGATTAGTCAAGTTAGAAATACCTGGCAACATAGTGGCATAGGTAGCCTCTGATGTTGTTTGCAGTCCTAAAGGATCTAGTCCAGTGATTAGATTTATGGATGCTCCCCAAAATGGATAATTTGATTTGCCTTTTTGTAATACTGCCATTAAAAATTCCTATTTGATTTATTAGTAACCTACTATTCTTCAAATTTACAAAATAAACTATCTTGAAATTTATATCGTGGACATAACCAAACTGACTTTAGCTATACCTGACTAACATTCATACAGAATACTGACGATTTTTTTATCATCTAGTACAAACCTTATCTGCTCATGTTTTTGAGTGGGGTGCATATCCTGTTCTGTAGCTGGTGGAAAATATTTTACACCAATAGTCACGTTTGGTAAACTAAAACTCCAAGATGAACGAATTTTAAAATTCTTACTGCACAATTGTTGTTCGGATGAGTTCAGATATTCTTTGAAATTTGAAATGTTTTCGGTTTCAAATAAAGTTTTCCAGTTTTTACGTGCTTCAAAAACGATATTTTCGTCAAGATTTAGCAGGATACTACTTTCATCTGAACTGTTGCAAGCAGTTATAAAATCACTGATGATTTTTCGTGGTTGCTTTTGAATTTCCCTGATTTCTTTCTTTCTGTTTTCAAGGTATGTTCTAAAATCCTTATCCACTAATTCAGATAACTTATAGTATCCTGAATGAAAGGCTTCTAAAGGAGATTTATACAATCTATCTTTAAAAAATGTTGCTTCATTAGTTTCATTGGGTTTAAAATGATCCAGAAGTAAAAAACCTTTTTCTTCAGTAGTCCTGTTAACACCATCTACAATATTTACAAAGTAGTAATGCTCTTTATCTTCAAACAATACTTTGATTTTAGGGTTGAATTTTTCAGGTTTACTTGCCGACGCTTTTACAAGATATTTCGTTTCATCTAAAGGATTTTCAATCCGTCTTCCCCAGCCATCGGTCGATAATTCAGATTGGTATCTGGATATTTGAACCCGTATTTCTTTTAGTCCTTTTTCAAGGTCGGTGGTAAATTCATATCCAGGAAAAGAATTGAGAATGACCGTGTCTAATTCCCATTCCTCATAATCACTTGTAAAATTTATTTGATAGCTAAATTCAAATTCCCGAATGTAAACTGGAAATTGGAACTTGTTCCCCACAATTGTTTGCTCTAATAAGGTAATATCGGATTTCCTGTTTATAGTTATTGAGATTTCTGTTTCAATCATTTTGAAATTTATAGTGTTACTAGCAGACCTCAAATTTAATCAATTTAACAGGTTCTGTAACTTTCAAAAAGATAAAATCCAAATCAATTCTGCGACGTTCTTTTGCTTCTTTTCTTTGGTCGCTATTTGAAAAGAAAAGAAGTCAGTCTTAAACACAACAAATGGGATAGTGAATATCCCATGTAAAAATCTAGCAACCTGCTTGGTAAGATGTAAGGGAAGGGAAATGTGTAGCGGTACATTTTGACAAAGGGGTTGCACCAATTTTAAATGCAAAAATTCGTTTCCGACCGTAGTAAGGAATTGCATTTTTGCCCGCCGATTTTGGCATTTAGGCTACTTTTATCGGGTGCGTTCGGAAATCTTTCAGATTGTGAAAAAATCCCTTGTATTCGGTCATTCCCGTGCGGAACAAGTTCCACAACAAGGAACACCCCATTTGTGTCAATGATGAATTGATAAACAAATCCTGGTTTTCCAATGCTTCGGCAAGTGAGCAACTTGGCGTGTTGTCCCCTTGTTCGGATTGCTTCAGCAATTCGCCAAATTCATCCGTAACAAAAGGCAGGCTTGCCACCGTTCGGTATTTCTCTGAATTGGGTTGTTTTATCGCTCCGATAGTAGATAGCAGTACCTGCCCTGTATCTTGGCTGTTGCCAAAGTCCATCCAATATTTTGGTTCATCTTGGTAGTGTCTTCGGTAGCTTGTTTCTTTTAGGATTTCAGCAACGCCAAACCTCGCCTGTACATTGTCCACACACGTAATAGTAATGATTGCCCTTGCTTTTTCGGGCAATCTTCCGAATTTATCCTTTTCAAATTTTACCGTTTCGGCTTTCCAATTTGTTCCTGCCCAGCGGTTGCAACGATTGATCAAGGTAACGGATTTGTATAATCCTGTTTCACTTTCTGCAAAACGCTGTCTGCCCAAATTGGCACTCGTGATAATGTCATCATCCCAAAGGCGTACCTGCAACCCTGCGTGTCCCAACGCTATCAGGCTCTCGTTTATTTCCATCAGGGCGGTCAATACTTTTGAGCCTGTGCCACCTGCCCCGATAAGGTTTAGCGAAATCGGATTGGTCGGACTGAGCAGGTAATTGTCCGTAAAATGCACTGCGGTTTTTTCTGTTCCCATCACAATAGATTTTTAAGGGTTTTGTTATTCTTTTTCAATGCTTCTTTCGGAAAAGGCTTGTCAGTACCAACAAGGTCTTTCCAAAGGTTTACAATGTTTGTTTTTGTCAAGTTCTCGCATAAGGAATGGCTGAAATAGGAATTGAAAAAATAATGTTCCCACGCCTGTATAAATTCCTCAACCGAAGCCGAATTTTTAATATCAATGCCAACAGTACCCATACAAACATTGCCCTTTTCGTAGATATTGAAGAAAGGTGCATAATGCAATGGCGTTTTCTCGGTGGGTCTTCTGTCGTTTGCCAATGCAAATACTGTAAGACTGCTTTTGTTCGCCAACCAAAGCATGGGCGGTACTTGTGCTATTCCATTAGGGATGCCCAAACTATCCACAAAATACAGTTGCCTTTTCTGTGCTTTGGTGTACCATAATACTGTACCTTTTTCAACATTCGGATTGAAATGCAGAATGTTTGTCGGTAAGATTCCTTTTGGTTTTAAAAAGGCTTGGTTCTTTTCTTCATCGGTCTGTAAAGCTTTTGCCAAAACATTAGCTTCCTTTACGGTTAATGGATGGGCATTGATAGGCGTTCCGTTGCTGTCCATATCGAAATGCTCCACATACATATAGGTTTCAGTTCCTTTGGCTTCATAAAAAACCAAAGCAGATTTTGGATGGTACAATGTGCCAAAATGGTCTGTTATGTCGGTTGTATTATTCATTTTTCTATTATTTTGTATTCGTATAATAATCCACTCAAATCATTCAATAAATCAAACAGACGGTTCTCAAAATCGAGGTTGGTTGTTGGTATTTCGCTTCCATCAAATCGCTTGGATATGGTAGGTTCTTCCATTGCTCCATATTCGTTAAATTCATTGTTGATGCTGTCTGCAATGCTTTCATATAGCCAACCTTTTGTATCTGCGACAAATGAAATGTACTTTTCCATTCCGATTACTTCATTTTCGTAATCATCATCATAGGGGTCTTGTTCAGGCAATGGTGCGTTTCTGAAAATGCTTGCTGTGGGATATTCCGTATAAAGTGCAAAGGCATTACAAGCAACTTGCCAACATTCCCTGTCGAATGTATCAAGGCTTTTAAATCGGCTCAAACGCTGTTCAAATACCTTTAGATTAATACGGTTGAATAGCTTTTGTTCAATTTTATCGCCTAAATATTCGGCATTTCTCAACTCACTTTTGTACGCTTCGGTTTCGTCTATTTCATCGTCTTGTTCCACCCAATCGTTCATCATTTCGTAGAGCCAATACAAATAACTGTCTTCCTGCCTGTAATATGGAATTTGGGCGATATGGTACAGATAACTGCATACTGATATAAGTAGCTGTGTGGTCTTTTTACGCTTGGGGTCTTTGAGCATTTGAAAGAGTGGTACAATAGGAATATAATACAAGGTTGTACCTGTACTGTATCGTTCCTCACTTGTGAAGTAGATTTTCTTACTGTCCTGTACCAATTTGAAACTATCCCAATTGATATGGGTGCGTTTTATTTTGGCTTCCATATCCCACATAGCCAATGCTATATTGTAGGGAAACTCAAAATTTTTGGTCTGCATTGGTTCAATACTGTAATGGTCGCCAAGTTTGGAAAGGGACTTATAGAAATCCCTCTCCGTTTTCTGACAAGCCTGTACAGATTGTGCTGTTTTCAATTTTGGTAGAAACGTACATTTTAGAATACCATTGGTAGCATTGCTATGGGTACGGATTTCTGTTTGTCTTTCTGCACTTGGCTTGTGTCCTTTGGTCTTTGTAGCCAATTTGCGAACTCGCCCAATTGTCGGTATAACTGCTGTTGTCGTTTCTGTTCGGGTATGCTGATTGTTCCCGATATGATATTGTGTTGCATAATTCATCGTTTTATAATTTTGGTTAACCTTTCGTTCCCATTACGCTCTCAAATTTGTACTCTACTGCATCATCTTTGATTTGCGGTGCAGATACTTTGGCAGTGGTCAAAATCGGGTACATATTGGCGTAAAAATTCATTACGGCTTCCACGCTCCAACGTGGTTCGGGGTCGGTCAATTTGATGTCCTGTCCTTTATCTTTGAGTATGAATACTCGCTCTAATTGGGTTGCTAATAACATAATGCTCGTTTTTAAGTGTTAATATTGTTCTTCGTCCGCTTCATCAATGGGATAATCGGCAGTAACTTCTTCCTCTTTTTGCGGTTCGGGTTTTGCTTCTTCCATTGCCCCGAAAAGGCTCGGTGTTCCAAACTTGTCGGACAATGATGTTTTGCGTTTGCGTATCTCGTCCGCTTTTTCGGGACACTCCGTTATATCAGGAACTTTTATCCACGCTTCACGGAATTTGCCCTCTTTCTCCAACTCGTCCACCTTTGCCATTGCATCTTTAAACTTCTTGTCTTTGGCTTCTTTCTCCTTTTTGGCTTTCTCGGTTTTTTCCTTTTCGATTGCGGATTGCTTTTTAACTTCTTCCAATTGTTTTAGGAATTTTTCCATATCCACCATTAATCCCGATACCTTTTGTATAGGTTTGGTTATCTGCTCAAAAAATCCCTCGTCAAATTCTTGGGGCGTGGCGTTAAATGTCAATGGGGGAATACCGTTTTTGGCGTTATCTCCGCATTGTTCGTTGTTGAGCATAACCGTTACAATTAGGTTGCTTTCTATTCCTTTTGAAATGTTCAGTTGCAATACTCCTGTAAAGTCCAACTGCTGTATTTGATTGAAAAAATTTGTGTTCATTGCTTTTCGATTTTAGTTATTGTTACTTGCTTTTTTATTGCTTTGAGTTTCTCGTGCATATCCTCCCAATAGGCTTTTTGTCGTTTGTCGAACTCGGAGAAACTTTTATCCTCGTGGCGGTACTCTTTGTATTGCCTTGCCATTTCAATAGCTTCTTTAAGGTTCGTTACCTCAATGGAGCATCCGTTCAAGTCTGTTATTTTCATAGGAATGATAGTTTGCGTTCTAAAAGCGTTTCCAATATCTCACAATCGCTATCGTATGTTTCCCCCTCGAAATGGTAAGTGTCCGTTTCTTCATCAAAAGAATAGGTTTCCAGTTCTTCATCGCTCAAACACACATCGTCCAAAATCCCATTTTGATAACTTGCCCTGCCATATACTCCGTTTCCCATTTCCTCATAGTCCTGTATAAAATTCACTTTATATTTTTCCGCCATGTTTCTTAACACTTCTGTATTGGGCGACCATTTAGTTTCATACTGAAATACGCCCTCGTCTCCCTCGTTCCAATAAATATCGAAGAAATACCCTCCGTTGGTATCGCTCGAATAGTCGGGCAGTTGCCCTTCTTCGGTCTTATCTTCCTTTTCCTTCATTGCTTGGAAAAGCTGTTGTATCTGTTTGATTGCTTCGGGTTTGCCCTCGAAAACAACCGTGTTACTGCACCAATTTGCCATAGTTGTTGTTTTTATAGGCTACCACCGTTTAAAGCGGTAGCCTGTTTGTTATTTAATTAAGGTTAAAGGTTTCCGCACCATCCATTGCAAAGGCGGTACATAGTTCAAATGCTTTCTGTGATTTGAGTTGGGCAGTTCCGCCCAATACAATGCTCTGTAATTTGGCTTCATCGTTTTTGTAATTTCTTACATTCTGATAGTAGCCTGTAACTGCATTATATGCTCCGAACAAAGTACCTTTGGTCGTGTCCATTTGTTGGGTATCGCTTATCATTGCATAAGAAAAGGCATCATCAACGGTGTTTTTGAACACGGTGGAAACTTCATCTTCCGCACCTTTTTTGATTAGGTCAAGCATTTCCTTGTTCGGGCAAAGTACCATTTGGATTAACTTTCTTACCTCTCGGTCTGTTACCTTTACCTTTGCCCACTCATTAAATATGCCCTCTAACTGGTTGCTCAATGTGTTAGCTAACCCCATAATCTTGTGGGCATTCTCGATACGCTGTTTTGCCCCCGAAGTGTGTTTGATACGTACTACATTGGTCATACTGCGTAACGAAGCGTTAAGGGTGTTTTGGCAAACAATTCTGATAGGTGTAAATGCGGCTGTGATACTTCCGCTACCATCGTGCGAAGTGGTCAGGAAAATGTACTTTTCCGTTACATCATCGCCATTGCCTACTCGGATATAGTCGGGCAGTTTGGCTGTGATAAAAATGCGTTCTCCGTTGCCTAACGCTCCTGCGGTTTCATAGAGAATACCCTCACCACCGCCTACAATGGCATCAAAGAAATTAAAGGCTTCACGATTTTGTACAATGTGGTAATCCTTACCGACTACTCCCAATACTGTATTGTTATCGGTGCGAATGTTGGCGAAATAGTTGGGTACTTCCAATTCGCTACTGCCTATCTCGATGCCATTAGCTGTTTCGATAATGCCCGAACCTTTGGTAAATATTGGGGATTTTACGACTTCGTAATCTAACCCTGCGTGCTTGATAGCTTCTTCGCTTGTTGGGTATTGCTCCACGATTTGCCCCAAACTGTGCCATGCTTTTTGTTGTACGCTAAAGAATGAATAACGTCCTGTTCTCTCGTTGAAATTAATGTTGTGTGCCATGATATAATGATTTTAAATGTTTAAATACTCGTTGTTAAAATGGGAGGTCGTCCTCTGTTCCCTTTGGTGTTCCCTTGCTACTTTCAGTTTGTGAAGTAACCTGTACGGTTTCTGCTCTCTTTCCACCTCCGTGCAGTTTGATTTGCGAGGTATGGAAATTCAGTCCTGACCTTGGCTCTCCGTCTTTGCCTGTCCATGCTCTTGTACTTACTCGTCCCGATAATTCTACCAAAGTGCCTTTTGTAAGTAGTTTGGCTACATTTGGGGTTATCCAATAGGAGCAGTCGAAATATGTTGTTTGCTCTACACGTTCTCCTTGTCTGTTGCGGTAGTTGTCGTTTGTCGCTACTGAAAAGTTTACTACTTGTTTTTCTTGTGACGTTGTGCGTACTTCTGCATCCCTTGTCAGTCTTCCTGTAATGTTCATAGTTTTTCTTGTTTAAATGATTTATAATACTGTTACATTTCCTTTTCTTCCTGCTCCGCAAAACTTTTTTCCAAAAGAAAAAACGGAAAAAAAGAAAGCCTTCATAGGGTATGGGCAATTGCAAAAACCAAAAGGAAACGGAATAATTGGAGGGGTACCCTTTGGGGAGGAAACCGTTTATGCCGTAGTCTTTTGGTAGGGTGGTGCGGAGGATGCCCATTACACCTTAGCTGCCTTTTTATCCGTTTCGCATTGGAAAAAGTTCTATTCCAATTAGATTTATTGGTTTTATGTTTTAAGAAAATGATAGCTTAAAATTTTTCTAAAGCTTCTACATAAGACTTTGGAGGAAAAAAAAAACCATTAGTAGCCATTTTATGATTATCATTTAGTCTTCTTACTAAATTCAAAATAATGAGCTTACAGGGTGTGAGTTAGAAAAAATTTCCAAAGTCAGTCAGGGCTTTGCTTTATTTAGTTAAGGAGGATTAAAATGGAAGAAAAAGGTGATGATAAAAGTTTGATTGATAATAAAATAACTGAAAATTTTATTGATTTTGAGAAAGAAAAAGAACAAAAAATATTAAATTTACTTGTTGAAATTATTATCTCCACAACGTTAAAAGAACTATATGAAAAGAGCGATTAGATATTTAAGATTTAGCCAATTAGGTCAAAGTAATGGTTCTATTGAAAGGCAAGAGCTTTATACAGATCAATGGCTTAAATTTAACGATGTCAAATTAGTTGATACTTTTATTGATAGAGGTAAGAGTGCTAAGACCTTTGATAGACCAGATTTTATAAAGTTGCAAGAGTTTATTTCTAAGCATTATAAAGTAGTTGATTATCTGTTGGTGGATCAATTAGATAGATTTAGTCGTGATGCGGGAGAGGCAATGAGTATGGTTAAAATGTTACAAAGGAAATATAGTATTCAGGTGGTTAGTGTAACTGAGGGTATAACATTTGATTATGATACTCCCGGTAGTTTTTTTAGAGCGGGATTACAATTATTACTTGCTGAAGAAGATAATATCAATAGGAGTATAAAGATTAGAGGGGGACTTTATACGGCTAGAGCGAAGGAGGGACGTTACATTGGCACAAGACCGCCATTTGGATACATTAAAGTAGGAGAGCAGAAAGATAGAAAATTAGTTGTTGAAGAAAAAGAAGCGAAGATTATTAGTTTTATATATGATGCATATCTAAAAGACGTGCCTTTATATAAAATAAAAGAAAAAGCATATCAATTAGGATTTAAAACAAAAGGTAACACTGCTATTGAAAGGGTTTTATTAAATCCTGTGTATGTTGGCATGCTAAAAGTTCAGGGATATAAAGATTTACCAGGAGGAATTTTTCCCGCTATACATGAGCCAATTATAGATATTACAACATGGCAAATGGTGCAAAACAAAATGAAAAAACCAGACAAGACAAGGTCAGTATTAGATGAAGAAATTCCGTTAAGGGGCATACTCAAATGTCACTGCGGTAATTTGCTTACTGGTGCAGCCTCTAGAGGTAAATCGGGAAAGTATTTTTACTACTATAAATGTAAAGTACCAAAACACAATAACATTAGTGCTATCAAAGCACACAATCAATTTTTAAGTGTTTGCGAATTAATGAGTTTACCAGAAAATATGTTGTTGGAAGTTAAAACAAAATGTAAAAATACATTGGAAGACCATATCAAGTCTAATAAACAAAAAATAATTGAAAAGAAGAAGCTAGTAGATGATACCCAAGAGAAGATGTTCTCACTCGAGGAGAAATGGATTAATAACGAAATATCTAAAGAAACTTATGAAAGGTGGCATTCAAATTTCAATAGTTCTATCTTATCTGCAAAAGCAGCAATAGAAAGACTTAGCAAAAATGAAACTAACGCATTTACTATTTTAGAGAAAAACTTAGAATTGCTAACTGACATTCGTTCAGTGTATTTAAGAGCTGATATTTTACAAAAAAGAGAGTTTGTAAACTTGGTGTTCGACAGCAACCTATACTATCAGGAGGGTACCTATCGAACACCCACCATGTTAAATATTTTTTCTCATAATCACTTGAAAATGAGTGAAAAAGGTTGTCTTTTTTACAAAAAAAAGAGGGATGATTCTTCAATCATCCCTCCCAGTGGAGTCGGAGAGAATCGAACTCTCGTCCAAACAAGCAACCAAAGAGCTTTCTACGCGTTTATCCTCCGATTGAATTTTCGACAAAAAGCAAGGCCAAAGGCAGCCACTTCTTGCTTAGCTTTATAATTGTCAAAACGGATTTAAAGCTTTACCGTTTCTAGGTTTATTTTTTCGGTTCACCTAAATCAAACGCCACAAACCAAGGCTTTCGAGGTGAATCTAGCTTTCCTACCTGGTAGGAACTAGGCAAATCTTACTATAATTCAGATTAAGCAGCTAAAGCGTAATTATTTTCGCCGTTTATAAAGTGTGAACCTTGATATTTACGAGCCAAATGTCCAATGCTCGACGTGCTTACCGTTTAGTTCCACCCGCTGTCAAAACCGGTCGACCCCATTTTTTTGCATTTGTTGTCTGCTATTCCAAGCAAACACAAAAATCAAGCCACAAAGATACATGAAAATTTGTCATAAATAAAACTTGCCTGACTTATTCAATAATGTTACATTTGAAACATTTTTAAAGCATTACAATAAAAATATCACAAATGACATTCGGAATCATCAAAGAACGTAAAAACCCGCCAGACAGAAGAGTTGTATTTACACCCGAAGAATTGGTGCGGTTAAAAAAACAATTTCCTGAAGCAAATATAAAAATAGAAGCTTCAGACATCAGAGTTTTTCCTGATTCTGCCTACACTGATTTAGGGTTGGAAGTAACAAATGATATGTCTGCTTGCGATGTCTTAATTGGTGTAAAAGAAGTTCCTGTTGAGGCACTACTTCCAAACAAAAAATACTTTTTCTTTTCACATACAATCAAAAAACAACCGTATAATCGAAAATTACTCCAAGCAGTTCTAGACAAAAACATCGATTTATATGACCACGAAACCATTGTTGATGAACAAAACCGACGATTAATAGGTTTCGGGCGTTATGCCGGAATTGTAGGTGCTTATAACGCTTTTCGTGGTTTCGGAATTAAATATGAGTTATTCAATATTCCAAAAGCTGAAACATTAAAAGGGAAAGACGAATTAATAGCAAAATTAAAAAGACAGGTTTTGCCTCCCATAAAAATCGTCCTTACCGGAAAAGGGAAAGTAGGCATGGGGGCTAAAGAAATTTTAGATGCCATTAAAATCAAAGAAGTTTCCGTTGAAAACTTTTTGACTAAACTATATTCAGAGCCGGTTTATGTTCAAATAGATGTTTTAGATTACAATAAACGAAAAGACGGTCAGCAACTTGAAAACCAAGATTTTTATAAAAATCCACAAGAATATATTTCCGATTTTGAACGTTTTACAAAAGTAGCCGATGTATTTATGGCAGGTCATTTTTATGGCAATAATGCTCCCTATATTTTGACCCAGGAAATGCTCAAAAAGTCAGATTGTAAAATAAAAGTAGTGGCAGATATTTCCTGTGATGTCAATGGTCCCATTGCTTGCACCATAAAAGCATCGACTATTGCCGACCCATTTTTTGGTTATTTACCTTTTGAAAATAAAGAAGTACCGTTTTCGCATCCGGCCTCAATAATGGTCATGAGCGTAGATAATTTACCTTGTGAATTACCAAAAGATGCCAGTGAAGGCTTTGGCGAAATGTTTATGCAACATGTCATCCCGGCTTTCTTTAACGGCGATAAAGACGGAATTTTGCAACGGGCAAAAATGACTGAAAACGGAATGCTCACACCTCGATTCAGTTATTTACAAGAGTATGTAGAGGGGAAGTAAAATCCCTTTGATTCTTATTGACGTAGCCTAATTTAATGGTTAAGTCCGATTTGTTTTTTACATTTGGAGAATATTATACCCAATGTTGAAAAAAAATTGCCTTTTTCTTTTCATTTTATGGTGTTCCTTGAATAGTTTTTCACAGGAGTTACTTCCTTTTGTTGAAAATTTCACCAAATCAAATTATAACGGTGATAATCAAATTTGGAGCGTAACACAAGGTAATGACAATGCGATGTATTTTGCCAATAATCATTATTTTTTGCGGTACAATGGTGTTAAATGGGATAAATATATTCTTCCTAATAAAACCATTATTCGTTCAGTTTTTTCAGATGGTGACCGAATTTATTGTGGCTCTTACACTGAATTTGGCTACTGGATTAGAACCAACGGGGAGATGATTTATCATTCTTTGAGTAAAGGGAAAGCACTATTTACCGGTTATTCAAATAATGAAGAAATTTGGAAAATTTTTAAATTTCAACAAAAAATATACTTTCAGTCATTCAATGATTTGTTTGTTTTTGATGGAAAAACCATAGAAAAAATCAGAATTCCATTCCAAATTTCCTATTGCTTTGTAGTGGATAATAAAATTTATGCCGCTTCTGTAAGAAATGGAATTTATGAATTTGAAAATAAGAAATTCACCAAAATTGAGAAATGGAAAATAGTAGATAACAACGTTATTCATGCTATTGAAAAAAATAAAAATACACTTTACGTTTTTACTCAAAAAAAGGGTGTTTTTGTAGAAAAAAACGGCGAACTATACCCTTGGAAGATATAACGAATGTTTAATTACGTATATCATGGGAGCATCATCTCCCACTCATCCTATTCCTAATGAAGCTTATCATCAGGCATGGGCAAGAAATGGAAGCATTGTTCACCCGGGATTAAAATATAATATTCCGGTTGTTTTTAATTATAATGGAGCAACAGGAAATGTTGGTCCAATGTTTTGGGCACATTATTCCTATTTGGGTTTAGACCCAAGGGGATTAACTGACCAATATGCAAATTATTGGGAGTTAACACAAAATCATGCTAAAATCATGCATGCCTATTGTGTTGCAAATCCCGTAGGTTGGACTGGTTATAGCGAAGAATGTTGGGGGTTAACCGCCAGTTATTCGAGAAATAATAACGGTTCGGTTGGCTACACTGACCACAAACCGGGCAACGATAGAGGAGTAATTTCTCCTACTGCTGCCTTATCTTCTTTCCCGTACACTCCTGTAGAATCAATGAAAGCCCTTCGTTACTTTTATGAAAGTGAAGATTGGAAAGACAAATTGATTGGAGTTGCCGGACCTTATGATGCTTTTTCGCCTCACCATAATTGGGTAACCAAACGATATTTAGCCATCGATCAGGGAACTATCGTTCCGATGATTGAAAATTACAGAACAGGTTTCTTGTGGAATTTATTCATGCAAGCTCCTGAAGTAAAAACAGGATTACAAAATTTAGGATTTTCATCCACTCAACATGGATTTTAAAATAAAAACGGACTATTTTTATAAATAGTTCAATCAGAAAAAATACAACAATGAATTTTATTAAAACCTCCTTATTACTTTTATTCTTCACTTTTTTGGGAACTGCCCAAACGACGAATAAGACCCAAAACCCAATTTCCAAAGCTCAATTTATTG
Source organism: Flavobacterium sp. (assembly GCF_013822155.1). GTDB lineage: Bacteria > Bacteroidota > Bacteroidia > Flavobacteriales > Flavobacteriaceae > Flavobacterium. The sequence continues at coordinate 25,938 of NZ_PNJW01000012.1, read as the reverse complement.
AAGAGTTAATCGCTAAAATGACAGTGGAGGAAAAACTAGGACAACTTAACTTGCCCACATCCGGCGACATAACAACCGGTCAGGCAAATAGTTCAGATGTTGCAAAAAACATTAAAGAGGGTAAAGTAGGGGGTTTATTCAATATAAAATCAGCTTCTAAAATTAGAGAGGTTCAAAAAATTGCTGTTGAACAAACGCGTTTAAAAATTCCTTTGCTTTTCGGAATGGATGTTATTCACGGATATGAAACCACTTTTCCAATTCCATTGGGATTATCCAGCACTTGGAACTTAAGTTTAATCGAACGCAGTGCTCAAATTGCAGCAAAGGAAGCTAGTGCTGATGGAATCAATTGGACTTTTTCACCCATGGTTGATATTTCACCCGACCCTCGCTGGGGTAGAGTTTCTGAAGGTTCAGGGGAAGACCCTTACCTCGGAAGTCAAATAGCAAAAGCAATGGTTAAAGGGTATCAAGGAACTGATTTATCTCTCAATTCAACCATTTTAGCGTGTGTCAAACATTTTGCTTTATATGGTGCTCCTGAAGCGGGTAGAGAATACAACACAGTCGACATGAGTCGCATTCGTATGTACAATGATTATTTTCCGCCTTACAAAGCTGCCGTTGACGCCGGAGTTGGTTCAGTGATGGCTTCTTTTAATGAAGTGGATGGTGTTCCTGCTACCGCTAATAAATGGTTAATGACGGAAGTCTTACGAAACCAATGGAAATTCAAAGGATTTGTAGTAACAGATTACACCGCCGTTCAAGAATTAATGGAACATGGTATTGGCGATTTTCAAACAGTTTCCGCTGCGGCTTTAAAGGCAGGAATTGAAATGGATATGGTTAGCGGTGGATTTTTAAACACACTTAAAAAATCGTTAGACGAAGGCAAAGTGTCCATGCAACAAATTGATAATGCCGTTCGATTAATTTTGAATGCCAAATATGATTTAGGATTATTTGAAGACCCTTATAGATATTGTGATTTAAAAAGGAATAAAACAGATATTTTTACCAAAGAAAATAGGGCAGAAGCCAGAAAAACAGCAGCGGAATCATTTGTTTTACTTAAAAATGACAACCAACTATTGCCTTTGAAAAAAGCAGGAACAATTGCCATTGTAGGACCATTGGGTAATAATGCAGTCAACATGCCCGGAACATGGAGTGTGGCAACAAAACATGAAATGGCAATTCCACTTTTAAAGGGAATGCAAGAAGTGCTTGGACAATCCGCTAAAGTAATTTATGCCAAAGGGAGCAATTTAACCGAAGATGCAGCCTATGAAGAGCGGGCAACTATGTTTGGCAAAACATTAAACAGAGATAGCCGAACGAAAGAACAACTACTAAACGAGGCTCTACAAATTGCCGGTCAAGCGGATATAATAGTAGCTGCTTTGGGGGAATCTTCTGAAATGAGTGGAGAATCCAGTAGCCGTACGGAATTAGAAATTCCAAGTGTTCAAAAAGAATTATTGGCAGCATTATTAAAAACTGGCAAACCTGTTGTTTTGGTATTATTTACCGGCCGTCCGTTGGTTTTAGTGGAAGAAGATAAAAACCTTTCCGCCATCTTAAACGTTTGGTTTCCCGGAACAGAAGCAGGCTATGCCATCGCTGATGTGTTGTTTGGAGACGAAAATCCTTCCGGTAAATTGACCGCTACTTTCCCAAGAAGTGTTGGACAAATTCCAATTTATTACAGCCATAAAAATACTGGAAGACCATTAACGAATAAAGAAGGTAAGTTTGTAAAATTTCTTTCAAATTATATTGACGAAAGAAATGAACCACTCTATCCGTTTGGATATGGGTTAAGTTATACCACATTTAAATACGACAATTTGAAAGTTTCCAGTCCAACAATGACTTTCTCAGATAAAATAACTGTTTCTGTCGACGTTTCCAATACAGGTAATTTCGACGGTAAAGAAGTAGTTCAATTATACAGTAGAGATGTTGTGGGTTCAGTAACGAGACCCATCAAAGAGTTGAAAGGCTTTCAAAAAATAGCCCTTAAAAAAGGAGAGAAAAAAACCGTTTCATTTGAATTGTCTGTGGGAGATTTAAAATTCTATGATTCCAATTTAGATTTTGTTGCTGAACCTGGAGTTTTTGAATTTTTTATCGGAACCAATTCTGATGTACAACAAAAAGTTAGCATTGAGTTAGTTAAATAATTTTTTGAGTTTTTGTTCGAGGAAACCCTTTGGATTCGTTCGAAGGGTTTTTTTAAATAACTTGCAGTATGAAAAAAATCACTTTATTGCTGTTGTTTTTATTGGGAATACAAACGTATGCTCAACAAAAAACATATTGTAATCCTATCAATATCGATTACGGCTATTGTCCCATTGAACCATTTGTAACACAAGGTAAACATAGGGCTACAGCCGATCCGGTCATTACGTTCTTCAAAGGGAAATACTATTTATTTTCCACTAACCAATGGGGATATTGGCACAGCGAAGACATGCTCGATTGGAAATTTGTTCCCCGAAAATTTCTTCGACCCGAACACAAAGTTTGGGATGAATTATGTGCTCCTTCTTTGTCTTTTGTAAACGATACACTTTTAGTAATTGGTTCCACCCATACTAAAGAATTTCCCATTTGGATGAGTAAAAATCCCGAAGTAGACGATTGGAAAGAACTTGTTCACAAGCAAGAAGCAGGAGCTTGGGACCCACAAATCTTTTGGGATAAAGAAAAAGATGACCTCTATCTGTATTATGGTTCAAGCAATTTATATCCTTTATACGGATTAAAACTAAACCGAAAAACGTTTCAACCGGAAGGAGAACCAGTTTCTGTTTTAGCCTTAAACGACCATGAACACGGCTGGGAACGATTTGGTGAAAATAACGACAATACATTTTTGCAACCTTTTACGGAAGGGGCTTTCATGACCAAATACAATAACAAATATTACTTGCAATACGGTGCTCCCGGAACAGAATTCAGCGGGTATGCCGATGGGGTTTATGTGGGTGATGGTCCGCTAGGCCCTTTTGAATACCAATCACATAATCCGTTTTCCTATAAACCCGGCGGTTTTGCCAGAGGAGCAGGGCATGGAGCAACTTTTCAAGATAACAAAGAACAATATTGGCACGTTTCCACCATCGGAATTTGCGTTAAAAACAATTTTGAAAGAAGAGTAGGTATTTGGCCTGCCGGATTTGATAAAGACGGAATAATGTACAGCAATACAGCTTACGGTGATTATCCAACCTATTTGCCTTCTCAAAACAAGAATCATTTAAACGAGAATTTTGCCGGCTGGATGCTGTTGAATTACAATAAACCGGTGCAGGTTTCTTCTACTTTGGGTGGCTACCAACCAAACTTTGCCGTTAACGAAGACATAAAAACCTATTGGAGTGCAAAAACGGGCAATAAAGGCGAATATTTCCTGTCAGATTTAGGCGAAAGCAGCACGGTTAATGCCATCCAAATCAATTTTGCCGACCAAGATGCTGACATCATGGGAAAACCCAAAACCACAACGGGGCACAACTATATTTTATACGCTTCTGACGATGGTAAAAAGTGGAAAATCATTGCCGACAAAAGCAAAAGTAGAAAAGATGTCCCGCATGAATATATCGAATTTCAAACACCCTTTAAAGCTCGATTTATAAAACTCGAAAATTACCAAATGCCAACCGGTAAGTTTGCTTTAAGCGGATTTCGGGTATTTGGAAAAGGTTCCGGCGATAAACCGCAGATGGTTAAAAACTTTGTTCCGCTTCGTTCCGGACCCAAAGTGGAAGGCGAACGCAGAAATGTTTGGTTCAAATGGCAACAGGAACCTTCTGCAGACGGCTATGTCATTTATTTCGGCAAATCACCAGATAAATTATACGGTTCCATCATGGTCTATGGAAAAACGGAGTATTATTTTAATGGTTTAGACCGTTCGGATGTTTATTATTTTCAAATAGAAGCGTTTAATAACAACGGAATTGGCCCGAAATCAGAAATTAAAAAAAGCGAATAAACCGAATTTAGGCTCTTCGCAAACGTTGTATTTTTTTCTTTTTTCAAAAAAATGTTGCTTTGAAAACGTTTTCGTTGAAAACTATTTACAAATAATTGGCTTTACATTTTGACATAAATGTATATTTAGGAATTATTTCAGCAAAAAATTAGCAGTCTTTTAGTATAGACACATTTTTTTTCAGGATTTAATAAAATTTAATTTCAAAACAAGTTCAAAACTAATCTCTTAACCAAAACCAAATGAGTGCAGAACAAGTACAAACCAAGTGGGGGCAGTTTATTCCTCTAGTAACCGTTTTTTTCTTTTGGGGATTTGTTGCCGCCAGCAACGATATTTTAATTCCCGTTTTCAAAAAAGCTTTTGATTTAACCCAAGGGCAAAGCCAATTAGTTTCTGTGGCTTTTTATGTCGCTTATACGGTGGGTTCTATCATTTACATGATTATTTCTTATTTGACCAAAGGTGATTTGATTAATAGAATTGGCTATAAAAATTCCTTGGCTTTAGGACTTGTTATCTCTGCTTTAGGAACATTATTATTTTATCCGGCTGCTAATACGGGTTCTTTTCCCTTAATGCTATCCGGTTTGTTTATTGTAGCTCTTGGTTTTTCTTTGCAACAAACGGTCGCTAATCCGCTTGCAATTGCTCTCGGACCAATTACTACCGGCTCACAACGATTAACTTTAGCAGGAGGTATCAACAACTTAGGAACAACTATTGGACCTTTAATCGTAAGTTTTGCCATTTTCGGTTCAGTTACTTCCGGCAATTCTGAAATGAGTATTGAGAGTGTAAAAGTTCCCTATTTAGTTTTGGGAGCCGCTTTTTTATTGGTTGCCATATTATTAAAGTTTTCTTCTCTACCGGATAAACCTCAAGCCGTAGTTGAAACAGAAAGTGATAAAACTTCAGCAAGAAGTTCGGCTTTAAAATACCCGCAGTTAATTTTGGGAATGATTGCAATCTTCGTTTACGTAGGAGTAGAGGTATCTACCGCAAGTAACCTTCCTGCCTACATGGAAAACAATTTAGGATTCAAAACACAAGATATTGCTCCCTTCATTTCTTTGTATTGGGCGAGTTTGATGATTGGTCGATGGACTGGGGCAGTAGAAGCGTTTACTAACGATATGAATTTGCAAAAAATATTGCGTTTCATAGCTCCCTACCTTGCTTTTGGTGTTTTCTTAGGTGTAAATAAATTCATGAACCATGATTTAACACCTTTCTATGTATACGGATTAATCATTTTAGTATTAATCATTGCAGATATGGCCAGCAAAGGTAATCCGGCCAGAATGTTATTAATATTTTCTGTTCTGGGTATCGTTGCTTTATTAACAGGAATGGCTACAGATGGTATGGTCAGTGTTTATGCTTTCACCAGTGTTGGTCTTTTCTGTAGTACACTTTGGCCTTGTATTTTTACGTTAGCTATTAGTGGTCTAGGTAAACATACCAGTCAAGGAAGTAGTTTCCTTATCATGATGATCATGGGAGGCGGAATCGTAAGTTGGTTACAAGGAGCGGTTTCGGATGCAACAAACATTCATTTCAGTTACATTGTGGGAGTCGTTTGTTTTGCCTATTTAGTTTTTTATGCTTGGAGAGTAAGCGGAATTTTAAGAAACCAAGGAATTGATTTTGATAAAAAAGTTTCCGGCGGACATTAATCAGCTATACATTATAATTAAAAAAACCTGACAGTTGCTTACTGTCAGGTTTTTTGTTTTAAGGGATTGTTGGACTCAGATAAATCAGATTAAAAGGCCTAATATTTCACTCAACAATTGGAAAATATAATTATGTAACGGAAAGAAATAATTCTATAACATGCCTCTTAGGTCATGCAATTACTTTTACACCTAACAAATTAAAGAAATGATTATGAAAAATCGTAGTTTATTATTCGCCTTTGCCCTAAGTTTAGGATTGTTTGCAACTTCTTGTAGCGATGATGATAACGATGGGGAAACGCTTGCTCCTTTAGCCGGAAAATGGAACATTACTAAAGTAGGGACCACTTTAGCCGGACAAGAATATTTAATTGATGCTCCTCAAAATCAAAGTGGTTGTGACAAAGATTATCTTGACCTTAAAATTGATAACGATGTGAATCAAGGTAATTATGATTCATCAAATAATCCTTGTGAATTAATTACCAGAACAGGAACTTACTCTAGATCTCATAATGATTTAACGACTATTTTAGAAGGAGAAACTAAAGTGCAAGACATCGTAAATCTTACTTTATCGGAATTAAAATTAAAAGACGCTAATGGTCTTATTGAAGTGTACGAAAGAGACTAAACGGTCTTTACAACCACTAAAAACATAAATTTTTTAGGTTTGTATTTGAAAAATGGGAATGACTTTGATTAGTTGTTTCCGTTTTTTTTCTTTTTTTTCAAATTGCTTATATTTTTTAAACAGAAGGAACATGCTCCACCAAGACTTCATTTTTAACCTTGTCAAAATAAGTACAAGTCATTTTATCTAAAGAAACAAACCATTTTTCAATCCCTGTTTCAGCACAATGCTTACAAAACGTAAAATAGTCTGATTCCCCTTGCTGATGGATTTTTAGATAATGCCTAAACAGTTCTTTATTACTTTCCTGAGCTATTATCAACGCTTCATAATTAGGGGCTGATTTGGTCTGAAAACCATTTTCACCAAAATAAACGGTGTGACTATCCAAAACCCACGTTTCAAAGGCACTAACCCCAATTGTTTTTATTTCCTGAATATAATGCGGAAAATCAGCTCCTGATTTCACTTTCGCGTGAGCTAATTCTATTTGTGTTACGGTAAACATAAGATGTTTTTTAAGGTTATTCAAAGTTTCGTTTTTTTTCCAATCAATAAATCAAACATAAGCTTTAACAAATCAGCATTCTATTCCTGTGATATATTATTAGCTTTTAAAATTTTATTAAATTCCTCTTCCTTTCCTTGTTTTTTCATTTCAATATAAATAAGCGAAATTATTTTTTCTGCATCTACTCGATATGGTGATTTTTGTTGAACATAAATAGTATAGGCTTTACACATATTATCTAATCCATTTTCATAATCATTTAGATTTGTTGCATATATATTTCCAATCCCATAAAAAACCTCCGGATTATTTACGTCTATTTTGGCTAATCTACCATAAGCTTCGATCGCTTTAGAATATTCTTTTTTATATTGGTAAACTATGGCAATGTTTTGTAAAGGCATTAAACCATAAGGATCTATTGTTAATGATTTCTGATAACATTCTATTGACTTATCAAAATTGTTTAATCTTCTATAGTTTATTCCCAAATTATCCCAAGCAAAGGCAAATTCTGGATCTTCTTTTACTGCTTTTTCAAAATAGTCAACTGCTTTTTCATAATTCTCTTTTTTTGATTCATCTAATCCCTTTGAATAAAATTCAATGGCCTTCTTGTTTTCAGAAAATGATTTAGAATTATGTTTATCACTACTTGCAATTTTTTCTTTTAACGAAGCACAATTTGTCATCATATAGCTTTCAAACTCATAATAATATTTTTTATATTCAACTGAGTTTTCGTTCACATTAATTGAAATATTTATTTCTTTTTTCCCATCAACAACTTTTGCATTTTCTTTTAAATCGTCAAGTTGCATTAGCTTTGAGCCCATTTGATAAGCTCCAACTTGTTTGCTGATACACTTATTAATTGCATCAGTAACTTCAATTTTTGGCTTGTTATAAGTGTTTATTGAATCAACACATTTACAACCATTTTCAGCTAATTCTTTTAATAATGATGCTGAACTTGACTTTTCATTTGTTTGTGAAATTACGTTTGAGGAGATAGAGATAAAAATAAGAAGTAGTAAAAGATTTTTCATTTCTCTTTTGTTTAAATAATTAATGTATCTGATTCATAAAGTGAAGTTCACGCCCATAAATTTTCCTTATTAAAAAGTTACTTCCCAAAGATTCTATTCAACAAACGTTTTTTGTTAACTTTCTAGTCGATAGAATCATTAGTTGTTATGTGAATTTTCGTTTAATTTTTTCTATAACAAATCTTAAAAAAATTTGAATGAACTAATTTTTAGTTGTTATGAAGTAAATATATTGGTTTTAAACCAAAATAAATAGTGTTAAAAAAGAAATTAATGAAAAAAAAAGAAATGAATAGGGATTCATTTTAAACCTTTCCATTTCTCTAAAACCCCGACCAAAAGTTCACCTAAAAAAAAACGGCTTGAGTATTGTCAAGCCGTTTTTATATAAGTAGAAGTTTGTTATTGTTTTATAAATCGAATAGGTTGAAATTCATCAATGGTGATAAAATAAACACCATTCGTTAAATTCGAAACGTGCACACATTGTTCAGAAGCAAATTTCCCATTCAACAAAACTTTTCCGGTCAAATCTGTAACCTTATAGTTGTTGGCGGCGGTGCCATCTTTCAGATGAATAAACAATTTTTCTGTTGTCGGATTTGGATATAATTGAACGTTTACAGCTTGTTGGTCACTAAGGCTCAACGATTCCTCTAAATAATATTTAGCCATCACTTGATCATAATCTTTGGCAACATCGTCATACAAAAGACCACTAACCACTAATTTTCCGTCGGAGGTTGGTGAAGCTGAAATAACTTGTGTAAAATGACCAATATCAGTGATAACCTTACCGGAATCACCAAAAGAGAAATCAGTATCTCCGTTTCCAAAATAACGGGTTAAAGCAAATTTCCCTATATCATCTGTAAGCGTCGTGCCAATTAAAGTAATATGTTGATTGGTTGGGTTATAATGAATTTGTGCCGACTTATCAAATCCGGTTACAAATGTATTAACATAGCCACCCGAACCAAAGTTAACATCTGCAGTTCCATTGCTGTTTAAACGATAAAGAATAAAATTATCATTAATCGATTCAAAAGTGCTCAGAATTTTTCCGTCTGTTTGAACTTTAATATCACCATTCATATAAAAATCAACGGCCTTTTCAGTAAAATATTTACCATTTCCGTTAAAAGTAGGATCAAGCAAACCAACCGAATTGAATTTCAGAATAACAGCTTGAAGATCATTACCATAATTTTCTTGTGTAAAACCAACCGCTACAATTTTTCCATTATTTAAAACTTCAAGAGCTGTAATCATCTCATATGTATTAGTTAAGCCCACTTCACTTATTCCGTTATCGCCAAAAGTAGAGTCTAAAGTTCCATTTGCATTCAAGCGGATTAATAGATAATCAATAATGCCGTTAACATTGTTCCCGCCGCCCAATACAATTTTATTGTCTGTTTGAATTTTTATAGAATTAATTCTTGGAATAAAATTAAAGTTATCTTGCGGCAAATAGGTAATCCCTTGATCGCCAAAAGTTGCATCTAAAGCACCGGCAGGGGTAATGCGAAGAATAAGACCGCTTTGCAACGAAGTATAACCACTTATAATTATATTATTTGCGTTATCCACTGCCAAAGCATCAAAATCTGTAAAATAAAAACCAAGACCAATTTTTCCGTTAGAACCAAAAGTACTGTCCAGTGAGCCATCTTCGTTAAATCGTTGCAAACCTGAAAAATACAAGTTGTTGACAAAAATTCGGGTAAGAACCACAACCTTATTGTTTGATTGCACCACCGATTTTTTAATTTCTTCATACGTTGGAAAAGGAATATTCAGTTGCTTTCTTCCATTATTTCCAAAAGTAGTATCAAATGAAAGCGGGTTCAAATTGAATTTAGCAAAAGCCATGTTGTTGTCAAGGACAGTAGCTTCTGCGTTTCCGGAAATAATTAATTTATCATCAACGATTGAAATGCACGCTGCTGTATCATTCAAACCATTAAAAGGAAGCACAACACCCCAGCTACTTCCGTTAAAAGTAGTGTCTAATTCTCCGTTAGATAAATAACGAACAAAAAGCATGTCTTCATAACCTGTAGAGATGTTTTGATAAGTATCCATTTGGATAATTTTCCCATCTGATTGCAAAGCAATTTTTCCGGGACGACTAAAGCCTACATCAACAGTGGCAGATTGAAAACCATCACCACTAAACGTAGTGTCATAAGAGCCATTCGTGTTAAATCGAACCATGAACAATGCATTTCCGTTAGAGTAGTATTTTCCGCTGAACAGAATTTTTCCATTCGGTTGCAATTGCAAATCGGTTGCTCTCACGGCTGTTGTATTGCTGATAGAAAAAGCTCTTCTTCCGTTTGAATTAAACGAACTGTCTGCCGTGCCATTAGTGTTATAACGGGCAATAAAAACAAAAGGACTTGAACCGTTATAGTAATATCCGTTTACAATTAGTTTGTTGTCTGATTGAATGCTTAAGGCAACCGGATTATCCGTTGTACCAAAATTATCAGTAACGTTTAAAGAAGAATCTAAAATTCCGTTTAAATTTAATCGGAACAACCGATAGTAATTTAAATCATTTACGTTGGTCGTGGTGAGGCCAACTATTTTATTGTCCGATTGAATTTCTAAATCAACAACAGGATGAGAAGAAAAAGGAAAGGCATCCGGATTGGTGTTATAATAACTTCCGTCAAAAGCAAATGCAGTATCTAAACTACCGTTAGCTAAATAGCGGGCCACTGCAAAATCATTGTTATACATACTGCCAACCAATAATTTACCATCGGTTTGAACTTTTACTACGTTAAAACCGGCAAGAAAGGGGTGAACAGCTTTTCCATTCGTGCCAAAAGTAGTGTCCAGTTCGCCGTTGGTCAACAACCGCATTATAAAACCTTTTGGATAGGTGCCATTATTTATTTCACCGGCAACAATTGTCTTACCGTCAGCAAGAACAACATGACTTTTTACATTAAAAGCGGCATTCCATAAATTAGATCTAACAATTCCGTCTGATCCAAAAGTAGCGTCTAAATCTCCGGGTTGTTGAGCAATGCTTGTAAAAAAACTTAAAAAAGCGATTACTAAAAAGTAACTTTTATTCATTGATTTTTGATTTTAAAAAATTTTTTCAAAAGTAGTCTTTTCGTTTCAAATCAACGAATCGTTCCAAACTTTTTCTTACTTTTTTTATAATCTAAATAGGGCAGAAGCTTTACTGGTAAAACAAGTTAAAAATCAATCTCAAAACCCCGAAACTTCGAGAAAACAAAGTTGTTTTTATAATTATTTTAATCCCGAAGCTTTGGGATAGTTTTTGATGAGGTTGTAAAACGGTTACGCTTTGTTAGCGATTCGTTATTCTTTTTTGTCAAATATTAATTTCAAAATTCATTTGAAGTTTCCAATTTAAAAGCGTTTCAGTTTCTCCAATCTTTACAAACTTATTGTTTTCTAGCACTTTATATGATGCAATATTTGTTTTTACTGTCGATGCTATTATTGATTTTACTTTTGGTTGTGATTTTACCCACTCAATAATTCCTCCTACAATTTCCGTCATATATCCTTTATTTTGGAATTCCCCATAAGTACCATATCCAATTTCAATTTCCCCATTTGCATTTGGTTCGCCAACAATACATAGGTCACCAACCATCTTATTCTCTGTTTTTAAAATGGCTGTCCAAAGCGTCGAATACAAATAGTTTTTTGTCTTGTCCGCCACGTTTGGAAGAATTGTTTGTTCAAACGCTTCTTTTAATTCCGGAGAAATTATTCTTGAAGTTTCATTCAAGTTCAGTTCTTTCTCTAAGGAGTTGTCGCATTTTATATATTTTATTAACTGCTCGTAAGTCAGTGGTTTTAATATAAGACGTTCTGTTTCTATCATTTTTCTTGCTTTCTATGCGGTTTTGCAGATTCTAACAATTACCGTTAACCTTCTAATCCCTCATCATCTTTCCTACTAAAGTAATTTCTATTTTCCAATTTGCCAACTGAGCGATAGCAAACAAGCGAAGTAAATCACCTCAAAAACAAACCCCACTTTTAAAATCAGTTACTTTGGAAAAACAAAACTTACCAATGCTCTCACACCAAAATCGGGTCTTCCGGTAGCAGGAACGGATATCGGAATACGTGGACCAATTACCAGTTGTACCATTTGTTTGCCTAATTTCGTAATCCCACTTACCGTTGGCATAAAGAAAACAGAAGTAGAATTGGATTCCCAATTTTCAGTAATTTCAAAAACACCTCCAACTCCTGCACCACTTTTCCAATTGTAAATCAAAAAAGGTTGCACATACATTTGATTTACATCGGATCTGTCTTCATTTCCTGCAACCGACCAGATCTGATTTGCCAAGGCTCCATAAGTCCAACCGTTTGCTTGTTTTAAAATTACGGCTGTGGGGCCAACGCCCAATTTTTCAGTTCCTAATAAATTATCGGTAGCAGTCGGTACTAAAATGGCAGGACCAACACCCCAAGTCAATCCATTTTTAGCTTCAGCTGGAGAGAAAAAAGCACTTACAACAGCATCACTCAAACCGGTTTGTTTTACTCCGGGTGCTGTTATATCTTGTTGGGTGATAATAGGAAGAACAACCCGAGTAATCATATTCAATTTGGGGGATAACGAAATAGGAATTACGGGTTGGAAATTCAAGGTGTTTCTAGAACCATTATAAGCACCAATACCCACATCAGTATTGTTTTGAAACGGCACACTGATAAGAGATGCAATAGGATTGGATAATTTCTTGGCTAAATCAGCAGCACTTTCATTAGGTTTGTCTTGTGCTATGGCTGATCCAATAGTAAAGAACATTACAAAAATCAGCAATAAAGATTGAACTTTTAGGTTTGAAGTTTTCATTTAGTTTTAAAGTGTTTTAATTTATTTTTAAAAACTAACGGTCACCATTATGACGACCGTTGATTTATAATTCTACTAAAAAAGTTTAGCAAGTCAAAATGTTTATTCTTTTCTAAACGCTCTCGCAGCTTCTCTTTCTAAATCTAGATATTGCTCTTTTCCTGTACTAATGGTAACAAAACTAATAATACCTCCTTCAAATTCACCTGGAGATGAATATTGTTTGCTAACTGGATCACCACTGTCATATCCAACACACAATCCATCGCCCACAAGGGTAAATTTACCAACCTGTGCAGTCATTGCACCGGTAGCAACTTCTTTGTCATTGATATACAATTTAGCTGTCCCCATAGATTCGCCATGTTTACCAGCTTTTTCTTTGGTAAATTCCATACCAAAAGTGTATTTCCCTGGTTTTAATGTCTCTGTAGAGACTAATTGTTGTTCCGTTATACCCAAGAAATTATATACATAATACAATTTATGATCCTTAATGAATAAACTATGACCACCAAAACGAGAACCATGAGCAAAAATAACTCCTGAAGCATTAGCTTCGATTTCAACATTGGAAACAATCTTAAATGATTTTCCTCTCACATTCACGGCCACAGCTTCCGGAACTTGACTAGTATGTGGATAGTAAGTATAACTGTCACGTGGTAATTCTTCTGTAGGACGATCGGTACCTAATATTTCGATAGCAGTACGGTCATCAAGTGGTAAAGCATTATTTTTCAAAGCTTCTTCCATCCACAATTTTTTCAGGGACTCTAATTTTTCAGGAAATTTTTTAGCAAGGTCTGTAGATTCTGCACGATCAACATCAGTATGATATAATTCCCATCTGTCTTGGTCAAATTTACCCACTGAAGTAAGAGGTGCATGAACTGATACTGCTTTCCAACCATCTTGCCACAAAGCACGAGTTCCAATCATATTAAAATATTGAATGTGTTTTTGTGATGGATCATTAGGTTCAGCATCAAAAGTATATTTCATAGAAACACCGGATAATGGGTATTGCTCCACACCCTTATATACTTTTGGCATTTCTAATCCAACAATTTCAAGAATAGTTGGCACTATATCTACGGCATGATGAAACTGATTTCGCACTTCACCTCTGGCTTTAATCCCTTTTGGCCAAGTTATGGTCAACGGACAGGTAGTTCCACCGGCATAATTAGCATATCTTTTAAACATTTTGTAAGGAGTCGACATAGCAACTGCCCATCCTGTTGGAAAATGCTCATAAGTGTTGGGTCCACCCAACTCATCAATTAGTTTCATATTCTCTGCTAAATCATCCGGATAACCATTGAAGAATTTATTCTCGTTTACAGAACCATTCGGACTCCCTTCTCCTGATGTTCCATTATCGGCAGCATACAGAATAATAGTGTTATCATACTGACCTGTGGCTTTCAAATGATCAATAATCCGTCCTATTTGAACATCTGTATATTCAGAAAAAGCAGCAAAAACTTCACACAATCGAGAAAACAATTTCTTTTCGTCAGCAGTCAAAGTATTCCAAGGACGAACAAAATCCGCTGCATTGGCTTGATCTCCGGGCATTGGGTTAATCTCTGTTAGTTTCGTATCCTTAGGCAAAATTCCTTTTTCAATCATGCGAGGCAAAACCCATTTGCGATACGCATCATATCCATCGTCAAACTTTCCTTTATACTTTGCAATGTAATCTTTTGGTGCTTGATGCGGGGCATGATTAGCTCCAGGACAATACCACATAAACCAAGGTTTAGAAGGATTTGCCGATTTTTGGTCGCTAATCATTTTAATCGCTTGATCTGCTAAATCTTTCGATAAATGGTATCCTTTTTCCGGACCATACGGTTGCTCAATTGCATGATTATCTTCGGTTAAATCTGGATACCATTGGTTAGTTTCCCCTCCAATAAAACCATAAAAACGATCATACCCTTGTTGCAAAGGCCATTGGCTTTTATTCGCTCCGGCTGATAAATCAGTTTCCGGAACGTTGTGATCTTTACCCAACCAAAAAGTACTCCATCCATTATCATTTAATATTTGTGCCATAGTAGCTGCTTGTGGAGGCAACACTCCACTATATCCCGGAAAACCGGTGGCAGCCTCTGTTATTGCACCCATTCCATTTAGGTTATGATTACGACCCGTGTTAATACATGAACGGGTAGGAGAACAAAGTGCCACTGTTTGCCATTGGGTATAAGTCAATCCATCAGCTGCAAGTTTATCCAGCGTAGGCATGTTGATTCTTCCGCCATAAGCAGACCATGCAGCTTGGCCCGTATCATCATATAGAATAAACAGGATGTTAGGTGAACCTTCTGGAGCTTTCTTACGAATAAATGGTGCCCAATCAGCTTTTGAATCGCGAACATCAAGTTTGACGACCCCTTTAAATTCAGGTTGTTGTGCTTGGCTACTAAAAGTAACTAGTGCCATTACTGCAAGCAGTAGTGAAGTAATTTTGGTTTTCATTTAGAATCGATTTAAATGGTTGTTTATTATTTATTATACAAAATTAAAGAGTTGTAAATTCAAAATTTTTGTTCCAAAAAAACAAATTTCTTATTAAAAGTAATAAATAAATAAATATACCCAAAAGATTAGTGTAATATTTTTTTTAAACTTTATAATATAATATTTTTTCAAAAATTATACCCACGCCTCGAGATAGTTTTTTAAAGAGTTGTGCAACAGCTACCGCTATTATAACCCTTTTTTTATTTGTATTTCACGAATAAATCCTCTAGAGGTTTTATAACATTTCGCACAGATTGAGGATAGCAGTTAGGCAAACTCTTCCATTTTATATTAGTCAAAGTTTCATTTTCATTAACTCTGACTTTTATTGGACTGAGAGTGTCACAATTTTTGACTGAATCAATTCGCTTTTGATAATCTTTTAAGGTCGAAGTGCTCATTTTGTATATAGTTTGAAGAACACTTTCTGATTTAAGGGGAATGATTTTTGTAACGTTAAAACCCGTTGCAGAATTATAACAATTGTCTATTTCAACTTGTTTTGTTGAAAGTTTAAAGGCAACATATTGACATTTTTGTCCATAATATTGCGTGCTGATAAGTAAAATTTCTTTATCTTTTTTCTTTTGAGAATAGGTAAATATTGAAAATATTAAAACTAAATAAAGAAGTATATTTTTCATGTGATTTTCAAATGTATTATAAACTCAGCCCCTCAAACCCTTCCTCCAAACTGATTTTAATTAATAGTGGAAGTAAAAATATTAGTTTTATGTTACAATAAAAACGATTTTTTTTATAAAAAGGCTAACTGAATACGATGAAAAATCAATATTTGATTTCTACTTTATAATTTCAACTTCTTCTGGAACTATAAATAAAATTATACAACCGGTCTCTGTTTTTACCGAATGTTTAAAGCCAGGGGGCGTGTATAGATAATCGCCTTTTGAAAGTTTAGCTTCATTGAAGTAAACTTCTCCTTCTATAACAAAAGCTTCTTCGCCACCGGGATGATTGTGATACGGATAAGATGCACCTGCGTCAAACTTCAATAAAAAACTTGGTGGTCGCTTCTGTTTGTCATCATAGCGAAGAATTTTAAAATAAATACCTTTGGTATCAACTCCGTCTTCTGTCAAGGGTTTCCAATCGGTTTGTTCTGTCTGGACGATGTGTTTTTTGATGCCTGTTTCCATTATATGTTTATTAGTTAAAATTACTACCAACCTCAGTTCGATTAAACCTTCCTCCAAACTGATTTTTATGAATTAAGAAGTAAATATATTAGTTTTTCACAACACTAAAAAACAAACCTCTATTAGAATCCCGAAACTTCGGGACAAACGAGGTTGTTTTTTTTATTTTAATTCCGAAGCTTAGGGATATTTTTTTTCAGAGTTGTGCAACGGTTACTGCTGTTAGCGGTTCGTTGTTCTTTGTTTTCTATCATTACGCCGTCTGTTTAACTCCGTCTCGTATCGCTGTTTCAAGTATGTCAATATTTATGTCTTTTAGCGTTTTGAAATTAATGCAATAGCCCGTTACACTTGCCTTGCCTATTGCTTTTCCATAAGTGTCAGGCAAATACTTTTTGTCTTCAAGACCCATTATATAAACTGAAATTCCTTTTGTGTTGGCACTGATGCCAATTTGATAAAACTCTTTAGTCTTTCCGTCAGCATATTTTATGGTTTGAAGTCCATACCCTACATTAGGATTAGAAACAATTTTTCCTTTCTCGTCCTTGCCGTCTAAGAACCAAAACTTACATTTTGGCATTAATAGAAGTATCCTTTCGTGCAAGGATTCAATGTCAGCCTGTTTTGGTTCAGGTAGGCTGTCAATATATTTTTTAATTTGTTCTTGTAGGTTCATATGTCAAGTTTATAAATAAATTCTTCTATTTCTGTCTGTCTTGCGTTTGCAAAACCATAGTCAGAACCGATTTTGACAAAACCACATTTTTCTAAAACTTTCTGCGAACCAAAATTATCAAACGCAACTCGCCCAAAAATTGGTCTTGTTGTTTCAAGGTTAAGAAATATTTTTAATGCTTTTGTTGCAATTCCCTGTCCCCAAAATTTTCTATCCAACCAATAAGTAATTTCCGCATCGCCTTCCAAAACAAACTTTGCAACACTTCCAACGATAATCTTGTCAACGATAATTGTCTGATTGTTTACGGTTGGGTCGCTCAACAATTTTGTGTATTTATTGATATAAACAGATTTGTCTGTGTGATTTTTAGGCATAAATGCAGCTAAGTATCCACCTTCACTGTCAAGTTGAAATTCAAATAAAATATTCAAGTCCGCTAATTCTGTTGGTCTAAGTTTTATGTCAAGTTTATTGTTTGTCATCTTAATTTTGCGTTTCGTCTAACAATGACTGCTAACTTGTATATATACTCCTTACGCCTGTTAGGGTTTGTATTTATTGATATTGTTACTCTTTTGGGTTCACTAGGTACAACATAAGTACAACAAATCAGAACCTTTTTACTTGACTATAAATACCTAATTCATTGAGCTGAGCTTCACGATTTAATATTTGATAGTGTGCTAATTTACTACAAAAATATTGATGTGTTGCTTTTGCATACCCATTGATCAATAGTAAGTCATTTAAACATTCGCCTCCTGGAAGAATTACATAGCCTAATTGCCTGTTCCAATAGTCATAATAATTCTCCTGTTCTGTAATGATGGTTACAGTCGTTTTAGGCGGTGCAACCGACAAAACGAACTGCAAGGACTGTAAACCAAATTGGAGCAGTAATTCAGCCGGTAAACTGCTTTTCTCTTCGTCTTCCATCATCTTTCGATTAATCTTTACTTCCGGTGCATCTAAACCATACAGTCGGATTTCTTTTTTCAATTGAGTGAATTGATTGCAAATGATTATGCTATCTCCATCAAGCACTTCTTCAATTTGCCAATGGGTTTCCACTATAAACGGTGCTTTTGCTTCGTATTGCATTGATTTTCAATATTTTAAGTTGTTGATATTCAAAGATAATGATAGAAATTTGTCTTATCAATTTAATCTATTTATTAACCCATTAAAACTTAAAAAAATGGCAAGACAGAAAGGCAATTTAAAGTACATCGGAACTCTTGGTGATGTTCGACACTTTAAAATTAAAGGACAGGAAGGCTACTTTGCAGGCATGGTAGGCGGACCAACTGGTGATCAAGTATTATCAGCACCAGAATTTGAGAGAACACGTGAGAACATGAACGAATTTGGTGCTTGTGCCAAAGCCGGGAAATCAGTTCGAACAGGATTGTCTCAAGTAATGAAACAAATGGCGGATAGCCAAGTTACCGGAAGATTAACTTCAATTATGAAGAAAATCAACCTGGAAGATCAAACGGAAGCCAGAGGTTACCGTAAAATTGAAATCACTACTCAACGTAGTTATTTGAAAGGATTTGAGTTTGACAAAAACACTTCTTTCAATGGGATTTTCAATGCCCCCTACTCCGTAACTCATGAAGTTGACAGAGAAACAGGAGATTTTGTTGTTCCTGGATTCAATCCATTGAATTTGGTAAATGCACCATCCGGAGCAACACATTTCCGTTTGATTCATTCGTTATCAGTGGTAAGTGATTTTGAGTACAATGCTACCACAAACACTTATGATCCAATGGATGCAGAATTGAATGAGGTAAACGATATTCAATATAGTGGTTACCTTGATTTGTTCGCTCCGGTTCCATTGACAACTATTACTGCAACTCTGCCAAACGGAGCTATTCCAACTGCAAACACAACCGTGTTGCAATGTATTGGAATTGAGTTCTACCAACAAGTTGGTGGAAATTACTACTTGTTTGCAAGTGGTAACTGCTTAAAAGTAGAGGATGCTTTTTAGAAAAACCTTCCAAAAATCCCTCATCAAAAGTGAGGGATTTTTTAATTAATCTCAAATCAATCAAAACAATGGAAAGCAAAATAATAAGAGTAGCCCAGGGCAAAGAAAGCACATTGAGCCAATTGTATATCAACGGAATATTTCAATGATATCTGTTAGAGGATAAAATACGAGAAGTGAAAATACCCTCACAGACAGCCATTCCAACGGGTGTTTTTGGTTTGAAACTGAACACTCACGGAGCAAAAAATGTAGACTATAAAAGAGTATTTACAAAGCTTCACGAAGGAATGATTGAAATTGTTGGTTTACCAAACTTCAATTTTGTGTACATCCATGTTGGTAATACCATTAAAGATACTGCCGGGTGTCCTCTTTGTGGTTTTGGTTTCCAATTTCTTGATGGAAATTACCAAGTCACTCAAAGTATTGCAGCTTACAAAATGATCTATCCGAAGTTAGTTGCATTGGCTAAGATTGAAAATAATAAGTTAACCATTGAAAACAATTTTCAATTCTAAAAAGTCCTAATCATGGATAATATAAACATCATCGCAACACTTTTTGGAACACTCATAACCTTGTTACTTTCGATTGTGGCTTATTTTATCAAGCAATTACACACTGATTTCAAGAGCATGGAGAAAGATTTGGTAGAGGTAAAAACGATGGCTTTAATCATCAAAACGGAGTTCAAAAGTGGTAATGACTTACTGAACCAAAAAGTAGAATTTTTAGAAAAACGAGTATCAAAAATTGAATTAACACTATTTAAAAATCAAGATTATGAAAAACAATAATTTGAACGTAGTAGAAAGAGCATTGGCTCCAACCCCAAAATGGTTTAGAATTCTTCGTACTGTTGGCATTGCAATGGCATCTGTGGGCGGAGTAGTTCTTGCTTCTCCGGTAGCTTTACCGGTTGGATTGGTTTCGGCAGCCGGATATTTAATCCTGGGCGGAAGTATTATTTCAGTAGTTTCACAAACGGCTGTGAAATCTGAAGAAACTCCGGAACCAAAGGAATAAAAACCCTAAAAAATCCATTTTAAAGCTCCGAATTTCGGAGCTTTTTTTGTTTTTAGCAGTCAATACATGTCAAATGCTTTGCTTTTCTTCGATTTATTTAAGAGGAGCATTTATATTGCTTTTATGTAGTCAATATGTAGCGTTTAAGGTGCAAAAAAAACTAGTCCGAGTGGACCAGTTTTTAATTAACGTTTGCAGTAGCGGTACAAGATTACTCGACGCATATCGTTTATGAGGTTGATGTTGTCGTGAAATTGCTTTTCTTTTTGCTCTAGGAGTTTGAGGGCTGCAATGTTTTTCTTGTGAAGCTCGAAGTCGAGCATCATTTCATTGGATTTTTGGGTGAGGTTTTTGGAAAAATCGTTGATTCTTATGTAGGGAATGACGGAACCTATTAAAAATTGGTGCCAGAACTTCACTCTCCATAGGCTTTTACAGATGGATTCCATGTTTTCGGAGTCTTCAGTGCTGCCGAATTGTATCACAAAACAGTTTGGACAGGGTTCGGACAAAGGTTTTCCGGTGTTTAATCCTTTGTTAAGGATGAAAAAATGAGGTTTTGAGTAACTCATTCCGCTTTTGTGGTGTTTCAATTTAAAATTAATCATATCCTGGCGTTTAAAGATTTCTGAATAAGGCACACAACCCCCATAAAATTTTTTCAAAAGAAAAAAAAGAAAAAAAAGAAAGCACTGACGTCAAGTGGAGGGTTTCAAAAAAGCAAGTTTTTTTTAAAAAATACTACCACCCCGATACGTCCTATGGAAGTCGGATTTTGTGGGTTGATGGGTGGTTTTTATGAAAATGTATGGGTGGTGGAGATTTTTTAAAAAACCCGGAGGGCTTGAACTTGCTTTTTTGATAACCCGGAACTTAACTTTGCTACCTTTTTTTTATTTTATTTTTTTTGAATCTCAAGCACACTTTTGCGATGGAATGCGATTTTTTTTCAATCGGAGACGGGGTTTTGATGTAAGGGTTTCAAATTTTGGGGCTGGATAAAAAAAACGAAATAAAAAAGACTTGCTTTTTATCCAGAACCGAAATTTGAAACTCTTACTGACGTTTTGATTTTTGAGGGTGCCTGAAAGTGTTCAGTGGTCAGAAAATAGTGTTCAGTTGGTACGGAGATGGGTGGCACCTTCAAAAAGCAATTCAAATACTTCCGCTTTTTTTACAAGCGAGCAGTTTATTTTCTTTCGGAGACTTTATCTTTTGAATCGGAGTTGGGGTCGTCTTGCAAGGGTTTTAAATTTTGGGGACGGATAAAAAAACTAAAATCAATAGACATGCTTTTTATCCGGCACCAAAATTTTAAACTCTTGCTGCACTGTTTGATTTTTGAGGGTGCCTGAAAGTGTTCAGTGGACAGTTATTAGTGCTCAGTGGCTGCGGAGATGGGTGGCACCTTCAAAAAACAATGCAAATACTTCCGCTTTTTTCAAGTATAACGAAGAATGTGTTTCGGAGGAAGAGCAAGGGTATCGTTTTTATTTGCTTAGTACTTTATTTTCTGATTGCTTGTAAGGTTTGCTGATGTCATGAAGTTGTTTAAGAGTTTAAGGGTTTATGAGTTTAAAAGTTGTTTAAAGTATTGTGGCATCAGCAAACCTTTAAGCAATTACCACTACTTCTGTGAGCAAATAAAAACGATACTCTTGCGGATGATTTTATATTTTGATGTTGCCTAGATGTGTTTTGAAAAATGGATTCAAACATACGAGATTCGGAGATGGATGGCAACTTCAAAATATAATGCAAATACTACCGATTTAAGCGGTTAGCTGATAAAGACCAATGATAGAATTTCCTATGAAATAAGGCTTTTTAGCAAAGGATAAATGTTCTTATGAAAACACGATGTAAGCCCCGCGAAGCCACGTGTTTTTTGAAGCTGTCCTTCGGCAGGCTCAGGATGACAATCCAGGCTGTAAGCGAAAAAAATGTGTGGCTGGAGCGGGGCTTTCGAGCGTGGGGTGAGCGGCTTTTTTACATAATGTTATTATAGGGCATTGAAAAAACCAAAAAAATTATTCACTCTTTTTAATGCCCTATAATGCCACATTATGTAAAGAAGCTTTGGGAAAAGTTTTTGTTGCCCCTTCGATACTTTTTCTTATTTGGCAGGGTCGTTCCGGGGCATACAAAAACTTTTATGCGGTGGGAAGCGGTGGGGAACGGAGGACTCAAACTGTATACTACCACTAAACGAAAAGCACTATTGTAATTAGAAATTAAATTAGTACTTCGACTGAGCTCTATTCGGGCTAAGAAGCAAACAGTAGCATCGATGTTACGAATACTTGGAAAAGGAGCAATTTTTATGCAGATAAATGAGATATAGGATAATGCGAATACCTTGAAAAATGTTATAATTATTCGTTTTATTTCCTAATCAAGTAATTCTTTCCTCTAGTAAATCTTT
The DNA here is from genome assembly GCF_013822155.1 of Flavobacterium sp. GTDB lineage: Bacteria > Bacteroidota > Bacteroidia > Flavobacteriales > Flavobacteriaceae > Flavobacterium. Next base: position 3,338 of record NZ_PNJW01000012.1, on the reverse strand, counting down.
CCAAATTACAAAACCTTTTCTCTCAGGTGAATAATCGTGAAGTATTCTACTGAAATTATCGGGAGGATTTTCTGTGAAAGATTGTCTTCCGTCATTTCTAATGGTATTTAGCGAGCTATCCACTTTTTTTAATTTTTCAGGAAGTGATTTTTTGTCATTATCAAAATGCCAAATATAGGTTGCTTCTTCCGTATTTAAGGTTTCTAAAACAATATGAAATCCTGTTTTTCCTGCTAGAAGAAAAACAAATGAAAATGGATTCAATACAAATCGAATTTTAAGAATAGTTCTTTCGTGATGTTCAGCTAAATATTGTAAATGCTTTTGGTGTTTGTAATTTTGATTCTGTAAAAAATCATTTAATAATTCATCTCCCGAATCATATAATTTGACATTATTTTCATTTTGCAATTGATTTATATCTAGTAAATTTTCTTTGCCAATTGCATTTGATTTTGCCAAGAAAGCCTTGGTTATAAAGGTGAATTTTACGCTTTCAATCAATTCTCTAGTTATCTTTTTTATCTCATTGGATAAAGCCAATTGCGAAATTAGTTTTCCTTCTTCGAATTCAGCGATAATAGTAACTGTGATGTTTTTTATTTTGAGTGTTTTGGAGAAATAAGCTTTTAAAACTTCAAATTCGGGTCTTATTTCAAAATTTTCAATATCAAATTCAAGCTCGGTTTTCATTTCTGAAACTTCATATTTAAAAGAGATACTTCCGTAACGAAATTCCAATTTTTCAAATGGAATCTTTACTTTTTTATGGATACTAAAATTGTTTTTTGGAACACTAATTTCCTCTTGAGGTTCATCAAACAAAGTTGCCTGTTCGTCAATTTTTCTGTAATAGACATTTCTTTTCAGAAACATTTTATTCAAATAATCAATCTTGATATCACGATAATCATAAATAGTTGGCGTTATTTCTGAACGTTGCACTCTGCCAATGTATTGAATCAGTTTTCCTTCAAAAGAAAATGGATAAATTAGAAAAAGACAATTGGCATCTTGTAAATCGGTTCCTTCGCCAAAGAATTGTCCAGTGGTTATGACTACTTGATAGCTTCCTTCTTTTAATAATTTCCATTTAGAGTTTTTACTGCTCTCAGAATCTTCTCCACTCAAGGTAACTACTTCATAAGACTGTTTTAAATATTGATAAAGTGAGTCAATATGTTCTTTGCGTTCAGTAATTATAATTACTTTTTTGTCTGATTTCAATTCATTAATGACATCTTCATGAATTGTTTTGTTCCTAGTAGAATCGTGAACTAGTATTTTTGATAACGTTTCAAATTTGTCGGTTTTTGAATTGAATGGCACCTCAAGTTCAGTATTTCTAATAATGATTTTTGGTTTTTTAGCCTTGCTTATTTCGTTTGATTTTATTTCGGAGATCACTTCACCCAAATGTATAAAAATCAATTTACCGTCATTATATTTTCGGAAGGGAGTTGCTGTCAATCCATATAAATAAAAAGTTTGTAGTTTTGAAATTGTATTCCTGAATGTTTCCGCTGGTATGTGATGGCATTCGTCCAAAATAATCGTCCCAAAAGCATTCCTAAGTTTTTCTTCATTAGGTTTATCCAATTCTTTTGATAGACTTTGAATCATTGCAACAGTAATTTGCTTACCAATTTTGGTTTTTCCTTGACCAATTTTTCCAATCTCATTTTTTGGGATTCCAAGAAAAGTTACAATTCGTTCCATCCATTGGTCAGCAATTTGTTTTCGATGTGTGATAATTAATGCTGGTTGTTTTTTGTCTGCAATAATTTTTAGACCAATGATCGTTTTTCCTGAACCCGGCGGTGCAACAACCACTCCTAAATCTTTCTTTGCAATTGTATCAATAACTAATTGCTGATGTTTTTGTAGTTGTGCATTGAATAAGAAAACAATCTCTTTTAGCTTTTTCCTTTCATCTTTGAAATCATATTCAATTTTGTTATCTCTGCAAAAACGAATTATCTTTCCAATAAAACCCTTCGGAATGATTACTTCGTTTTCTGTTTCTTCGACCAGTTTGAAATATCGCTCTGTTCCAAAAGTATTTTTACCCATCTTCTTTTTTATTAAAAATTCTGTATTCAGAAAATTCAATTCTTCTTTTAGAAAATTAATTAATGGGATTGAAATGGCATTGCGATTAATTTTTACAACATTCCCCAATTTTATTGTGAGCTTTTCATTGTATATTTTTGATACAATCGAAACTGGAATATTTTGCTGTATATTATGAATTTGATATAATTCATCAAGTTGTACTGTCGAAATTCTTTGAATATTCTCTATAAAATGCCATTGATTTGAAATTGGTTCTAGGCTAAATACATCAATAAAACAGCTGTTTCCTTGTTCAAATGATTTCTTATAGAGCGGAAGTGCTATTAAATTTCCAAATCCTTTTCCAGAAAGAAAATCTTGATTTGGAAACATTCTGTCAAAACTGGAACTTTTGTCAAATAAAGAAAAAATGCCTATTTGCACTAAAATCGAAATGAAAATTTTTCTACTTTTTGCAGCTGGATACGGTTGTTGAAAAAATATCCAAACATGTCCGCCTTTACCCGAACGTGAACGTTCTAAATAAGCGGAAATTCCTTTTTCATTACAAGCAGTTATAAACTTTTTGCAATCATCAACCCACTCGACTTTATCAAAATCTGCCACAATAAACCATGAAGTATTATCTTTAAGCAAAGGATAAATTCCAATATGTTGTTCGCCGTTAAGGTGTTTTTCAATTTCTTTTTCAGTGAAAGGTAAATATTCTTTATCAGCATAATTTTGAAAAGTTCCTCCATTCATTTTATGAGCTTTATACCTATATGGATCATAAAAATAGGCAGGCATATAGCCACTCTTACCGCCTTTTTCCCATCGAATTGCAAACACATCTTCTCTTCCTGCAAAAACAGATTTGAATAGTTGAAAGTTATTTATTGGGCTTGATGGCATCATTTGGATTATTCAAATAGTCTAACTTTATCGATATAGCAAGTAAGTTTGAATGCTAGACCTGGATCTATTATTAATGTGTTGGAAATAATATATTTTGCAACTTATCATACGCTTCTTTGTGCTTTTGATCAGGCATTTTTTCAAGATTTATCCTTTTCCAGAGCACTGAAGGAAGGTTAGCAATTACGTCTATATTTTCCATTTCCAGTAGATTCCAATTGGGATTTTTGTTTTTGAAAGATAAAAGAAATTTCTTTTCATTGTCTGTCATTTGAGAATTGATTTGATGAATTAAATTTTCTCTAGCTTCTTCTAATTGTTCCAAAGGCACGTCTACTTCAGCCATTTGCTTGAATTCTGTTTCG
>NZ_PNJW01000011.1 GCF_013822155.1 Flavobacterium sp. | reverse complement strand
TATTCAGATTATTACTTTGTTGGGTGTCTTTGTTTTATCTAAATATTTGGTAGAAAAAATAATTGCTACCTCGTTTAAAATTGAAGACTTTATTGAGCAATTTAATCTTCAAAAAGTGAGTTATCGAACATTTGTAGGCCTCTTTTTATTACCGATTAACATTATTTTGTATTATAACGAGATTTCTTCCACTATTGTCATCTATGGAATTCTTGCTATCATATTGATTATTAATACCTTTACATACCTCGTTTCATTAAAAGCATATCAAAGTATACTATTTAGTAAGATGTTTTATTTTATTTTGTATCTTTGTGCCCTTGAAATAGCCCCCTACTATTTTATGTATTATTGGTTTACAAGACGTTAGTTTTACAACAAGTCCGATATGAAAGTGAAAACAATTTTGGTATCACAACCAGAACCAAAAGTAGAAAATTCTCCTTACTTTGAGCTGATGCAAAAGCATAAAGTAAAAATCGATTTTAGACCCTTTATTCATATCGAGGGTGTTCCATCAAAGGATGTAAGAAGCCAAAAAATCGATTTGAATCATTTTACGGCAATCATTTTAACCAGCAGAAATGCTGTTGACCACTTTTTTAGAGTGGCCGAAGAAATGCGTTATAAAGTGCCTGAAGATTTGAAATATTTTTGTCAATCGGAAGCAGTAGCTTTTTATCTTCAAAAATATGTAGTCTACAGAAAGCGTAAAATTTATGTGGGTCAAAAAGATTTTGTCGATTTATCTCCCTTGATAAAAAAATATAAAGAAGAAAAATTCTTATTACCGGCATCTGACCAATTAAATTTTGATATTCCACAAACGTTGAATAACCTTAAAGTAGATTGGACACAAGCAATTTTTTATAAGACTGTAATGAGTGATTTGTCTGATTTAGCTGATGTTTATTATGACATTTTAGCTTTTTTCAGTCCTACCGGAATTAAATCATTATTTAAAAACTTTCCTGATTTTAAACAAAATGATACTCGAATAGCTGTCTTCGGAAGTACTACTCAAAAAGAAGCGTTGGAACATGGTTTACGTGTTGATATTATGGCTCCTTCACCGGAAGCACCATCAATGACAATGGCTCTAGAAAAATACATTGCCAAAACCAATAAAGACAAATAAAATTACCTTTACTATAAATTAAAAAGAGTCCCACAAAATTGCGGGACTCTTTTCGTTTGGTTAGTTAGTGTAAAATTATAATTGAGGTCCGGACTTCACTAAATTTTGTCCTTCTTCATTATCTGTATATTGTACGAAATTTTTAACAAATAATCCAGCCAAATTCGTTGCTTTTTCATTCCACTCAGCAACAGTTGAATAAGTATCTCTTGGATCTAATATGGCGGGGTTTACGTCGTGTAAAGCTGTTGGCACTTCAAAATTGAAAATAGGAATTACTTTTGATGCTGCTTTTTCAATTGAACCATCAAGAATAGCATCGATAATTGCTCTGGTATCTTTTATGGAAATACGTTTCCCGGTTCCATTCCATCCGGTGTTAACCATATAAGCTGTAGCTTTATGATCTTCCATCTTTTTAACTAATTCTTCACCATATTTTGTTGGATGAAGTGACAGAAACGCTTTTCCGAAACAGGCCGAAAAAGTAGGTTGTGGTTCAGTAACTCCTCTTTCTGTTCCGGCTAACTTTGCTGTAAATCCGGAAAGAAAATAATATTTTGTTTGTTCCGGTGTTAATTTAGAAACCGGTGGCATAACACCAAAAGCATCTGCTGTTAAGAAAATAACTTTGGTTGCATGACCCGCTTTAGAAACTGGTTTTACAATATTTTGAATATGATTAATAGGATAAGAAACACGTGTGTTTTGTGTTACAGAACCATCTTTAAAATCGATTTTTCCATTTTTATCTAACGTTACGTTTTCTAACAAAGCATCTTTTTTGATAGCTCCGTAAATATCCGGTTCATTTTCTTTGCTTAAATCAATCGTTTTGGCATAACATCCACCTTCGAAGTTAAAAACGCCTTCATCGTCCCAACCATGCTCATCATCGCCAATTAATTCTCTTTTTGGATCAGTAGATAAGGTTGTTTTTCCTGTTCCGGATAAACCAAAGAAAACAGCTACATCACCGTCTTTCCCTTTGTTTGCAGAACAATGCATGGAAGCAATCCCTTGTAATGGTAAATAGTAATTCATCATCGAGAACAAGCCTTTTTTCATTTCACCACCATACCAAGTTCCTCCAATGATTTGAACTTTTTCCGTTAAGTTAAAGGCAACATAAACTTCAGAGTTCAATCCGTGTGCTGCATAATCTTTAAAAGAAGTTTTTGAACCATTCATCACTATAAAATCAGGTTCTCCAAAATTTTCTAATTCTTTTTCAGTTGGACGAATAAACATATTTTTCACAAAATGTGCTTGCCAAGCTACCTCCATAATGAAACGAACTTTCAATCTTGTGTTTTCATTGGCACCACAAAATGCATCAACTACAAATAAGCGTTTTCCGGAAAGTTGGTTTACTGTTGTTTCTTTTAAAGCATTCCATGTAGCTGTAGAAATTGGTTTGTTATCATTTGGAGCTTTTGGAGAATTCCACCAAATCGTATCTTTAGTTACCTCATCTTCTACAATATACTTGTCTTTTGGGGATCTTCCTGTAAATTCTCCCGTCATTACATTTACAGCTCCTAATTCTGACAACTGTCCTTTTTCATATCCCTCCAAATTGGAACTTAATTCTTCTTTATATAAAAATTCAAAAGAAGGATTGTAAATAATCTCTTGTGTATTTTTGATACCGTATTTTTCTAACGAAATCGATTTCGTAAATTGAGCGTATGTCTCCATAAATTTACCGTTTAGTTGTGTTTAATTATTTGGCAAAAGTAAAAATTAATTCATTATGATTGAAGAATTATAAATATTTTATCCTTTTCGTTTCAAAAAATATAAAAAAAGCACAGTCCAGGCAGCAATTAATAACAATCCTCCAATAGGTGTAATTGGTCCAACAAACTTAAAATCAATACTTGTAAGTGAATTTGTGGCTAATAAATAGATAGACCCTGAAAAAAATAAAATACCGACTAAAACTAAATATAAAATTATCTTTTTTGTTTTTTCGGGTACTAAGGAAGTTGTTCCCAAAAACAATAAAAAGAAGGCATGATACATTTGATAACGAACGCCCGTTTCAAAAGTAATGAGTTGATTTTCCGCGAGAACGTCTTTCAAAGCATGTGCTCCAAAAGCTCCAAGTACAATAGACATAGTTCCTAAAAAGGTGGCTGTTAAAATGATTTTTCTGTCCATAAATATAAATTGAAGTACAAATTTAGGTTTTATCCAATACACATAAAAAGAATTAACACACCTAAATTTGTTAGAAATATAACATTTGCTTACTTTCGTGTGATTTTTACCGAAAGACAACATGAGAACTATCCTGATTATTGGTGCCGGAAGATCGGCTTCATCCCTAATAAAATATTTATTAAACAAAGCTGAAACAGAGCGTTTGCATTTAATAATTGCTGATTTATCATTAGAATTAGCTCAAAAAAAGACTAATAATCATCCTAACGCAACGCCAATTCAATTGGATATTGCAAATATAGAAGAACGCCAACAGCAAATTCGAAAAGCAGATATTGTCATTTCAATGCTTCCGGCTCATCTTCATGTGGAAATAGCTGAAGATTGCATTATTTTCAAAAAACACATGGTTACGGCTTCTTATATAAGCCCAAAAATGCAAGAATTGGATGCTCAAGCCAAAGAAAATGGTTTGGTTTTCATGAACGAAATTGGTTTAGATCCGGGTATCGACCACATGAGTGCGATGAAAGTAATTGATGAAATCAGGGAAAAAGGAGGAAAAATGATTCAGTTCGAATCGTTTTGTGGCGGATTGGTTGCCCCTGAAAGCGACACTAATTTATGGAATTATAAATTTTCCTGGAACCCAAGAAATGTAGTTTTGGCCGGGCAAGGCGGTGTTTCTAAATTCATACAGGAAGGTAAATATAAATACATTCCTTACAACAAATTATTCCGCAGAACTGAATTTTTAGAAGTAGAAGGATTCGGTCGATTCGAAGGATATGCTAATCGTGATTCTTTGAAATACAGAAGTATTTATGGTTTAGATAACATTTTAACTATGTATCGAGGAACCCTTAGACGTGTTGGTTTTTCTAAAGCTTGGGATATGTTAGTCCAATTAGGAATGACGGACGACGGTTATACCATGGAAAACTCAGAAAATATGAGTTACCGAGATTTTACAAATTCTTTTTTAGCTTATCATCCAACGGATTCTGTTGAATTAAAACTCCGCCATTATCTTAAAATTGATCAGGATGATGTAATTTGGGATAAGTTTATGGAGCTTGATTTATTTGATTCCTCAAAAAAAATAGAACTAAAAAATGCCACTCCTGCTCAAATTCTGGAAAAAATATTAGCTGAAAAATGGGCTTTACAACCAAATGATAAAGATATGATTGTGATGTACCACAAATTTGGTTATGAATTGAATGGTCAGCAAAAACAAATTGACAGCACTATGGTTTGTTTAGGCGATGACCAAATTTATACTGCTATGGCTAAAACGGTAGGATTACCGGTAGCAATGGCAACACTTCAAATCTTAAATGGAAACATAAAAACCCCCGGAGTTCAATTACCAATTAAAAAAGAAGTTTATGAACCTATTCTAAACGAATTAGAAACTTTTGGTGTAATTTTTATTGAAAAAGAAGTGCCTTACATGGGTTATAACCCAAATAATGTAGGAAGTTAAAAATTTTATTTAGAAGACTTGTGTTTATTAATTTCGTCCTGAAGTTGACGTCCTAATTTTTGTTCTTTTTCCAATGCTTTATGCTTGTAATCTTCGAACTCTTCTTCTATTTTTTCAACATTATTTTTTACTTCGTGAGCAATCGCTTTAGCACTTTTAAGTTGGAATAAAAAAACAATCAAAATTAAAAACAATACAATAACAATTCCCCACATCACAATATTATAGTTGCTTTTACTGATTGGGCTTCCAAAAAGCGAAACATTATCTTGTGCAGTTTTTAAGGTTGTTAATTCTTCATTTGTAGCTTTTAAAGTGTCTTTAAGTTGAGCAACAATGGAAGCATGATTAGAAAATTGACTTTTTAAACTTATAAACTCATTTTTGAATCTACCAACGGAATCTAAACTGTTCTTTTTTAATAACATCAGATAATCTCGTTTGACCACTTTATACTCTTGAAAATTATTTGATTTTTGGATTACATAATCAAATTGATTCGCTAAAGTTCCCTTGATCGATGCAGAATTTGATTCCGGATTAGGTTCTTGGGATAATGCAACATTAGTTAGCAACAACAAAAAGAAGTAAAAATAGTTTTTCATACGATTACAAATTGATTTAAACTAACTCTTTTATTCAAGTAGGTTAACAAATTTAATTTTTTTTGACTAGGAAACCTAATATCACTGATAAATCGTAAAAAAAAGAAAATTATTGTACTTACTGTTTTAAATCAAAACTTATAATTTTACTTACTTATTATCTATTTTTGTTATTTTTGATTAAAATTTAAAACTATGAAAATCAATTCCCTTCAAATTGAAATAGATGGAATCGACAAAGAAATTCTTCGTGATTTGATGGAAGATGCCAGAAAACCCATTTTACAAATTGCTAATAAAATAGGGATTTCCGGAGCAGCTATTCATCAACGGCTACGAAAACTGGAAGATGCCGGAGTGATTTCGGGTTCAAAATTTATCATAAACAACAAAGTTCTAGGGTATAAAACCATGGCTTTTATTGGTGTTTATTTAGACAAAGCTTCTAGTAATTCAGAAGCTGTAAAAGAACTTAAAAAAATTCCCGAAGTACTGGAATGTCATTATACCACCGGAAATTGGAGTATATTAATCAAAATTATTTGTCGTGATAACGAACATTTGATGCAATTATTGAATAAAAAAATCCAGCCTATTGACGGGGTTTCTCGAACAGAAACGTTCATTTCTTTGGAACAACAAATTGAAAGACAGATACAGTTATAGTATTTTTGTTTCAAGTTGTAAAACCTGAAACAAAAAAAATCCGTTACTTTCGTAACGGATTCTGATTTATACTTTTTTTATCTTCGGTTCATATAAACCATCACATAGTAAAGTAATGTTCCTATAGAACCAATTGCAGCAACCACATAGGTTCTGGCAGCCCATTTCAATGCATCTTTTGAACCTGCTAACTCTTGTTGATTCACAATTCGTTTGTTTTCTAACCAAGCTAAGGCACGGTTACTGGCATCATATTCTACGGGTAAAGTGATTACTGAAAACAAAGTTGTCATGGAGAAAATAATAATTCCTACTAACAACAATTGCGGGAAGGTGTTTACCATCAAAATTCCGGCTAATAATATCCATTGCACAAAACGAGAAGCAACACTCACAACCGGAACTAATTTTGAACGCATGGTTAACCAAGAATAAGCAGTTGCATGTTGAACTGCGTGACCGCATTCGTGAGCAGCAACAGCCGCCGCCGCAGCATTTCGTTGGTTATAAACTGCTTCACTCAAATTCACTGTTTTGTCTGCAGGGTTATAATGATCTGTCAATCTTCCCGGTGTAGAAACAACACGAACATCACGAATACCATGATCAGCTAACATTTTTTCTGCAATTTCAGCTCCGCTCATTCCGTTTTGCAAATGCAATTTAGAATATTGGTCAAACTTGCTTTGCAAACGATTACTCACGAGCCAACTGGCTCCCATAATTGCGATTATTAATATCCAATACATACTTTTTATTTTAAAATTTAAAATTACAAAATATATAGCAAATTATGAACCAATTATACTTCTCTTAACAATTCTGCAATTTTGTCAGGGCTTAGCCTACCAAATTGATGATTTTTCCAGGAACTATAATTACTTTATTTGGAGTTCTGCCTTGCAATTGTGCTTGTGTTCGCTCATCAGCCATTACAATTTCTTCAATTTGAGCAGCCGTTAAATCCAAAGGTAATTTAATGGTAAAACGCATTTTTCCGTTGAACGAAACCGGGTATTCTTTTTCAGATTCTACTAAATATTTATCTTCAAAAACCGGAAATATAACTGTTGAAACCGAACCTTCGTGACCCAATTGACTCCATAATTCTTCGGCAATGTGCGGAGCGTAAGGTGAAACTAAAATGGCTAAGGGTTCTAAAATTTTTCTGTGATTGCATTTTGCTTGTGCCAACTCATTCACACAAATCATAAACTGCGAAACCGAAGTGTTGAATGAGAAATTTTCAATGTCTTCCGTTACTTTTTTGATGGTTTTATGCAAAGATTTGTACATTTCTGCTGTTGGTTCTTCGTTGGTTACGAGTAAACCATTGTCGTCAAAATACAAACGCCATAGCTTTTTTAAGAAACCGGAAACTCCCGTAATTCCTGCAGTGTTCCATGGTTTGGCTTGTTCGAGTGGACCCAAAAACATTTCATATAATCGTAACGTATCGGCTCCGTATTGATTACAAATATCATCGGGATTCACGACGTTGTATTTGGATTTGGACATTTTTTCGACTTCGCGACCGACGATGTATTTGCCGTCTTCTAAAATGAATTCCGCGTCTTTATAATCGGAATATAAAGGATGTGTTTTGAATTTTTCAATGTCTAATTCGTTGGTGACATCATTTATAACTAATAAATCAACGTGGATTGGAGTAAAATCTAGAATTATATCAACATTACAATTATCTAAGTCAGAAATTCTTTCATTTATTATAATTTCAAACTTTTTTTCAATTGTTGAAATTCTATTATTTAATTCCTCATTAATGTTACCCTTTTCTATACTGTCCTTAATTGATTTTGAAAAAAATATAGGAAACTGAATGATTAATTTTTTAAAAAGTTCTGACATTTCAACTTTTGAATCTCCAACTTCAGCCCACTTCACTTCAAAATATGTTCTATAAACAAACGCACTCATCCCCAAAATCATCCCCTGATTAATCAATTTTTTAAACGGTTCTTCGGGTGTGATAAATCCGCGATCTTTTAGAAATTTATTCCAAAAACGGGAGTATAATAAATGCCCGGTGGCATGTTCGCTACCGCCAATGTATAAATCTACATTTTCCCAATAGTTCAAGGCGTCTTGACTGGCAAATTCATTTTCGTTGTGAGCATCCATGTATCGCATCCAATACCATGAACTTCCCGCCCAACCCGGCATGGTGTTCAATTCTAAAGGGAAAATCGTTTCATTGTCAATTAATTCACAATTCGTAATTCGTAATTCTTTTGTATCCCAAGCCCAATCGGTTGCATTCCCTAAAGGTGGCTGCCCGTCTTCCGTTGGCAAATACTTTTCTACTTCCGGAAGGATAATTGGCAAATGTTTCGTATCAATCATTTGAGGCAATCCATTCACATAATACACCGGAAACGGTTCGCCCCAATACCGTTGACGCGAAAAAACCGCATCACGTAAACGGTAATTTGTTTTACCTTTTCCTTGACCAATCGCTTCCAAAGCTTCAATGATTTTCTTGGTTCCTTCTTTGTATCCTAAACCATTCAAAAAATCGGAGTTTACTAATTCAAAACCTGATTTTTCTCCATAAGCTGCTTCAGAAATATCTTGATTGAAAATGTTTTTAATTTCAGGCATTCCCATACTTCCTTTAAAGAAATTAGCAAAGGCATAATCTCTATCATCTCCGCAAGGAACGGCCATTACGGCACCGGTTCCATAACCTGCCAACACATAATCGCCAATCCAAACCGGAATGGGTTCTTTGGTAAATGGATGTTCCGCATACGCTCCGGTAAAAACACCTGAAATGGTTTTTACATCAGCCATTCTTTCACGCTCAGAACGCTTGGCTGTTGCTTCCACATAGGCTTCAACGGCTGCTTTTTGTTCAGGAGTAGTGATTTGCGAAACCAATTCATGTTCGGGAGCTAATGTCATGAAGGTTACACCAAAAATGGTGTCGGGTCTTGTAGTGAAGACTTCAATTTGAAACTTTGAACCTAAAACCTGAAACTTTACTAAAGCCCCAACACTCTTCCCTATCCAATTTCGTTGACTTTCTTTAATACTTTCACTCCAATCAATCGTGTCCAATCCTTGCAACAAACGTTCGGCATAGGCTGAAATTCGCATACTCCATTGCGTCATTTTTTTTCGAATGACAGGATGACCACCGCGTTCGGAAACACCGTTGACAATTTCATCGTTAGCTAAAACAGTTCCTAAAGCCGGGCACCAGTTTACTTCTGTTTCTGCCAAATAAGTTAAACGGTATTTTAATAAAATTGCTTGCTTTTCTTCGGATGAATAAGTATTCCATTGTGCTGCTGAAAATAGTTCCACTCTATCATCACAGACTAAATCGACATTGCTGTTCCCTTCTCGTTCAAAAACCTTTACCAATTCAGAAATAGGAAAAGCTTTATCGGCTACTTTACAATAATACGAATCAAACAATTGAATAAAAATCCATTGCGTCCATTTGTAATATTCAGGATTGGAAGTACGAACTTCGCGACTCCAATCAAATGAAAAACCAATTTTATCTAATTGCTCACGATAACGGGCAATATTTTCACGCGTTGTTTTTTCCGGATGCTGACCGGTTTGAATGGCGTATTGCTCTGCCGGAAGTCCGAATGAATCATATCCTTGCGGATGCAAAACATTAAAACCTTTGTGTCTTTTATAACGAGCCACAATATCGGAAGCGATATAACCCAATGGATGTCCGACATGTAATCCGGCACCGGACGGATAAGGAAACATATCGAGTACATAATATTTTGGTTTGTCAGCATTATTTTGTGCTGAAAATGTTTGATTTTTAGCCCAATATTCTTGCCATTTGGCTTCGATTTGTTCGTGGAAGTATTTCATGTTCTATGATACTGAGAAACTAAGGTTCTGAGTTGCTAAGGTTTTTAAAAGGGCAAATTTACGTTTATTGTACTAAACTCAAAACTTTGAGCGTTATAAACTGTGGTTTAACCAATTTCTTTTTTAATTTTACCGCTTAAAATCTTTTCTATGGCATCTTCATTTGAAAAATATCAAAAAAGACGACTCATTTCTTCCTACTTTTCAGTAGTTCTAAGTGTTTTTTTAGTGCTTTTTTTACTTGGCATTTTAGGATTATTTGTCATAAATTCTAAGAAAATTTCTAATGACTTTAAGGAAGAAATTCCTATGTCTGTCTATTTTAAAGATAATGCCAACGATAGTGTTTTGAAAGCTTTTGGGATGATGCTCAAAGAATCTGCGTTTGTGAAAACCGATACTTTTGTTTCAAAAGAAATGGCCGCTTCCAAACACAAAGACATTATTGGTGAGGATTTTATGCAGTTTTTAGGCTTTAATCCGTTGCAAAATTCATACGACATTAATTTGAAAGCCGACTTTGTTCAAGCAGACAGCATTAAAACCATTGAACAAAAATTTAAAGAAAATAAATTTATTTCAGATATTGTATACGACAAACATTTAGTTGATTTGGTAAACGATAACATCAAAAAAATCACCTTTTGGATTTTAGTAATCACCGGTTTTTTAGCTTTAATTGCTGTTTTACTAATTAACAGTTCTATGCGATTATCCATTTATTCCAACCGTTTTATCATCAAAACAATGCAAATGGTTGGAGCTACAAAATCGTTTATACGTAAACCTTTTATCATGCGAAGTATCAAACTGGGCGTCGTTGGAGCTTTATTAGCGATTGTTGCTATAATTGGTGTTTTATTTTATATAGATGCTAATTTCCCAAAATTGGGAATTTTAGATGATCAACTGATGATTGGAGCCGTTTTGCTGGGTGTTTTAGTTTTAGGTGTTTTAATTTCCTGGTTCAGCACTTTCTTTGCAACACAAAAATTCTTGAATCTAAGAACAGACGATTTGTATTAACAACCTATTTTACAAAAACAAAATGAGTAGTAAAAACGAACAAAAACAGGAATTTCTGTTTGAAAAAATAAACTATAAAATTCTATTAATTGGAATTGGAATTATTGCTTTAGGCTTTATTTTAATGAGTGGTGGCGGTAGCGATGACCCAAAAGTTTTTAGCGAAGATATTTATAATTTCCGCAGAATTCGTTTGGCTCCAACGGTTGTTTTAGCAGGATTTGGAGTTGTTATTTATGCTATTATGAAAAATCCTAAGAAATAAAATGGATTTATTACAAGCAATAATCATTGCCGTTGTTGAAGGTTTAACAGAATATTTACCTGTTTCTTCTACCGCTCATATGATTTTTACAAGTTCCTATTTTGGTATTCAAGAAGATGATTTTGTAAAATTGTTTCAGGTTTCCATTCAATTTGGAGCTATCTTGGCTGTTGTATTTTTATATTGGAGAAAGTTTTTCGATTTTTCCAAATTTAACTTTTACATCAAATTAGCGGTGGCTGTAATTCCGGCACTAATTTTAGGAAAATTATTTGACGATAAAATCGATGCTGTTTTAGGAAATCCTATTCCAATTGCTATAGTGTTGATATTGGGTGGTATTATTTTGTTGTTTGTTGACAATCGTTTTCAAAATCCAACAGTAGTAACTGAAGAAGAAATTACTATAAAAAAAGCGGTAATTATTGGTTTTTGGCAATGTTTAGCCATGATGCCCGGAACCAGTAGAAGTGCAGCCTCAATCATTGGCGGAATGCAACAAGGATTGACAAGAGCCACTGCCGCCGAATTCTCTTTCTTTTTGGCAGTTCCCACTATGTTAGCGGTAACCGTATATTCTTTGTTTTTAAAAACCTATGAAGTTACTCAATTAAAAGGCTATGAACTTTTGTTGCAAGGTGACAACATTAAATTTTTCTTAATTGGAAATGTGATTGCATTTATTGTAGCCGTATTAGCCATCAAACTTTTTATTGAAGTGATCAAAAAATACGGTTTTAAACCTTGGGGATATTACCGTATTGTCGCAGGAGTTATTTTATTACTTTATTTTTCCCTCAACAAATAAAAGATTTTGAAAAGTGCACAAGATTTTCTTGACGGACAAATTCTCTTAATCGACAAACCATTAAAATGGTCCTCGTTTCAGGCAGTGAACAAATTGAAATATACGTTGAAACGCGAGTTAGGACTTCCAAAAAAATTCAAAATCGGTCATGCCGGTACATTAGATCCACTAGCCACCGGATTGTTGATTATTTGCACCGGAAAATTCACCAAACGAATCACCGAAATTCAAGGCCAATCTAAAGAATATACCGGAACTTTCATGCTGGGAGCCACAACGCCATCCTATGATTTGGAAACAGAAATCAATCAAACCTTTCCAATTAATCATATTGATGAAAATTTAATTCAAAACACTTTAGTTCAATTTATTGGCGAAATTGATCAGAAACCTCCCGTTTTTTCTGCCATCAAAAAAGACGGCATCCGAATGTATGAGCATGCTCGTGCGGGAGCCGAAATAGAAATGGATAGCCGAAAAACGACTATTCACGAATTTGAAATTACCCGAATAGAATTGCCGGAAATTGACTTTCGAGTAGTTTGCAGCAAAGGAACTTATATTCGCTCGTTAGCGAATGATTATGGAAAAGCTTTAAATTCAGGTGCTCATTTAGCTGTTTTACGTAGAATGAAAATTGGGGATTTTGATGTTTTAAACGCAATTTCGCCGGAAGAATTCGAAAAACAAATGATAAATCATGACGAAAATTAGTTGGTTTTTATTACTAATTCCGATCCTTTTAATTGCTCAAAAAAGTAAATTAAAAACGGGTGACCTCCTTTTTCAAAAAATGGATTGTGGTGAATTATGCGAAGCCATTCATGCCGTTACAGAAGGTTATAACGGGAATGATTTTAGTCATTTAGGTTTAGTATACATTCAAAATGATTCTGTTTTTGTAATTGAAGCGGCCGGAAATGCCGTTCGTAAAGTTACATTAGAACAATTTTCAAAAAACACGCAAAACACGATGTTGATTGGAAGAGTAAAATCTAAATATAAAAAAGTAATTCCTCAAGTTATTTCGTTTTCAAATCAACAAATTGGAATTCCCTATGATGATGATTATTTGTATGACAACGGAAAATACTATTGTTCTGAACTCATTTATGATGCTTTTTTAGGAGCCTACGGTAAACCTTTTTTTGAATTAAAGCCCATGACTTTTAAAAAACCTAATTCAAATGATTTTTTTCCGGCATGGGTTGAATACTATAAAAATATTGGAATAGAAATTCCGGAAGGAAAACCCGGTTGCAATCCCGGTGGTATTTCCACTTCTGATAAAATAAAAATAATTGGAAAATTAAACTAATTGCTTTTCTATTTCTTCTACTTTTTCAATTATCTCTTTTTGCGTACTAAATCCTTTATCTTGTAAATACCATTTTTGCAATTCGGTTTTTGCAATTTCGTCCACAATTCCATGTGTCGCTTTATAATCACTTATTAATTTTGAAGCTCCTTCAGGTCTTGGTCCCCAATGATCTAAAACCTCTAAGGTTTCTTCTTCTATAATGATTAATTTAGGAATAGCTTTTCCTCCATTGGTAAGAAATTGATTCATTAATTCCTCATTTTCATCACGCAATAAAACTTTCAACTTTATATTTTCTGAAAGCTCAGCTTTTTTATTAATTACTGGTAACAACTGAGCGGCATCACCACACCATCCTTCGGACAAAACTAACCAAATTAATTTTGATTTTATAGACGCTATTTTTTCTGAAACGTCTTCATGGACTGTTAATGTTTTATCCAAACGATTCATCCGAACTACATTTAATTCACTGTATTTCAATAAATGTTCAGATTGTTCATTCCCGGTAACTTCTCCCTGAGCAAGCTTATTGGAAACATGATTTCTATATTCTGTATAAGAAAAACTTTTCTCTAAACTTTTTTTAATAATCTCTTTCATAAACTTAGGTTTTAGGACACAAAAGTAGGCTACATTATAATCTTAAATTGTAACATTTATAACACTTCGCAAAATTAGAAACTAAATTCAATAAAAAGACAGAAGAAAACCAACAAATAGTCAGAAATTAAAAACATAGTCAGAAACCCATATACAATTTTCAAAAATAAAATCATTTATTCTTTATATTTGCACCACAAAATCAAGCACAACTCATGAAGTACAAAAGAATATTACTCAAATTAAGTGGCGAAGCATTAATGGGTGACCGTCAATATGGTATTGACCCAAAACGTTTGGCAGAATATGCTCAGGAAATCAAACAAATTCACAGTCAAGGAGTAGAAATTGCTATCGTTATTGGAGGAGGAAATATTTTTAGAGGTGTTGCCGGAGCCAGCAATGGTATGGACAGAGTGCAAGGAGACTACATGGGTATGCTTGCCACCGTTATTAATGGAATGGCTTTACAAGGAGCATTGGAAGAAGCCGGAATGCTCACCCGATTACAAACCGCTTTAAAAATTGAAGCTATTGCGGAACCCTACATTAAAAGAAGAGCCGTTCGTCATTTAGAAAAAGGAAGAATTGTTATTTTTGGTGCCGGTACAGGAAATCCTTATTTCACAACAGATACCGCTGCGGTATTGAGAGGAGTAGAAGTTGGTGCTGATGTAATTTTAAAAGGAACCAGAGTTGATGGCGTATATAATGCCGACCCTGAAAAAAATAAAGATGCTGTGAAATTTGATTATATTTCGTTTGAAGAAGTATTAAGCAAAGGACTAAATGTAATGGATACAACGGCTTTCACCTTAAGTCAAGAAAACAAATTACCTATTATTGTGTTTGACATGAATAAACCGGGAAATTTATTGAAAGTATGTAATGGTGAAACTATTGGAACAACTGTCACAATATAGATTGTTCAATTGCATAAAAAGGTAGAATAATCATTTCAAATTATCATAATTATATAAATCTAAAAAATTTATCAAAATGACGGAAGAAATAGAATTTATTATTGATACGGCAAAAGAACACATGAATGGTTCTATTGCTCATTTAGAAAAAGAATTTTTAAACATCAGAGCCGGAAAAGCAACTCCACAAATGTTGGGTGGTGTTTTTGTAGATTATTATGGTTCTCAAACCCCTTTATCACAAGTAGCAAATATTAATGTGCCTGATGCCAGAACCATTACGGTTACACCTTGGGAAAAAAACATGCTACATCCGATTGAAAAAGCAATTCAAGTGGCCAACTTAGGATTCAACCCAATGAATAATGGTGATAATATTATCATCTCGGTTCCGGCCTTAACCGAGGAACGTCGTCGTGATTTAGTAAAACAAGCCAAATCAGAAGCTGAAGATGCTAAAATAGGAATAAGAAACGCCCGAAAAGACGCCAATTCTGATATTAAGAAAGAAGAGAAAAACGGAACTTCTGAAGATATGTGTAAAGATGCTGAAGAAACAATTCAAAAATTAACAGACACTTACATCAAGAAAATAGAAGATTTACTCGCTCACAAAGAAGCAGAAATCATGAAAGTTTAAATCTAAATCCACTTGAAAGAGTGGATTTTTTGATTTTATAAAGTACTTTTGTGTTTGGTTTTTTCATGCTATGAAACATTTACTTTTTATTTTTCTCTTTTGTTCGGTTTGTGTTCAGGCACAATTTCGAATAACCGGAATTATAAAAGACCAAACAAATCAAAAACCCCTTCCTTTTGTAACGATTGAAACAAACACAGGAATTATTTCTACTTCAGATGTTACCGGAAAATTTGAAATTTCCAGTAATTCAACCCTAAATTCGTTGATAATTTCTTATATTGGTTATGAAACACTAACACTCTACATTAAAGACAAAAAGCACTTAAGTGTTTTATTAATTCCCAAAAAAACAAACTTAAACGCAACATTACCAGCCTCTGAAAATGACGAAGCCGCCGTTCTTATTGAAAAGGTAATCGAAAAACAAGACCTCAATAATCCACAAAAAAAATTATCGAATTTTCAATTTAAAATTTACAATAAATTAATAGTTACGGCCAATCCCGATTCAATCAGTGGAAAAATTGACAGTATTTATTTTGGGAAAAAGAATGACATTAAAATTGATTCTTCTAATTATAAATTCAAAAAACTGGTTACCAAACAACATTTGTTTTTAACTGAAAAAGTTTCCTTATTTCAACAAGAAAATCAAAAAGTGAAAGAAACAGTTTTAGGTACTAAAATGTCCGGGTTCAAAAATTCACTCTATGAAATAATTGGTTTTCATTTACAATCTTTTTCGCTTTACGATGAAAAATACGAGTTTTTTGAGACAAAGTATGTCAGTCCTATTTCAAAAACCGGATTAAAAGATTATGACTATAAATTTTTATCCTCTGTAAAAATAGCTCAACGTGATTGCTATGTTCTTTATTTTAAAAATAAAAAGAAAATAAATCAAAAAGGACTTGAAGGCGTACTCTATATTGATGCAGAAAATTTTGGCTTGGCAAAAGCAATTATAAGAATTAGAGGCATATTAGACATCACCTCCATTCATGAATTTGAATTTATAAAGCAGGAGAATCTTTGGTTTCCAAAAAACAATGACTTTACCGTCGTAAAAGGTCAAAATGACGATCCTTTAAAAATTTTAGGCGGAACTATTTTTTTTGAAGGTGATTATGAAGAAATGGGATTGAAAAAGAAAAAAGGGCCAACCGATTTTTCATATATTCATTCCGAATCCTATTTTTTTGAACGGGAATTTAATGTTCCGGTAGACATCAAACGTTCTTCTGTAGTTATTGAAATCAATAAAGATGCTGTAAATAAAACAAGTGATTTTTGGAATTTATATCGCACGGACAGTTTAGATTTTAGAAGTAAAAACACCTATAAATCATTAGACAGTTTGGCTTATAGAAAAGGCGTTGATTCAAAATTATTTTTTGGCAGAAAAATAATCAATGGCTATGCTCCACTTGGTTTTTTTGATTTTGATTTACGCTACCTTATCAGTTATAATAATTATGAGGGTTTTCGTTTTGGTATTGGCGGAAAAACCAACGAGAAACTTTCTGTAAAATATAGATTGGAAGGGTATGCGGCTTACGGCTTGAAAGACGAAGCCATGAAATATAAAATTGGTGGAGCCAAACGTTTTGATGAGTTCTCAAACACTTGGATGGGCGTAAATTATACCGATGATGTACAAGAGATTGGTAGCACAAAATTTACGATTGATAAAAGAGTTTTCAAAATTTATGATCCTCGTCCCATCAACGTGAACACCTTCTACCATCATCAAACCTGGAATGGGTTTATAGAAAGCAAATTATTGCCAAAATCAGAAAGCATTTGGCAATTTTCACAAGCTAAAATTACTCCATTATTTAATTATCTATTTTATAATGACGGAAAAGAATATTCCGTTTTCAACATGACAACTGCCTCACTTTCATTACAATGGAATCCATTTAGTGATTTTATGCAAACCCCAACCGGAAAAATAGAAATTGAAAAAAGATTTCCTGTTTTTACCCTTCAAGTAACCCAAACTATTCCAAATTCATTAGGAAATGATTTCGATTATACAAAAATTGACTTTCGATTTAAATACCAAAAGAAATTCTTAAACGGTCAAAAATCTACTTTTTTATTACAATCCGGTTTAGCACTTGGCGATGTGCCTATTACTCATCTTTATAGCTCTTCTCCAAATAATCTTGATAGAAGTTCAATTTTAAAACGAATCACTGTTGCCGGTGAAAATAGTTTTGAAACCATGTTTTATAATGAATTTTTTTCTAGCCGATATTTCATATTACATTTAAAACATGGTTTTAAAAGAATCGAAATTCTCCCAAAAGTGAAACCTTCTTTAGCTTTAGTAACCCGCATGGCTTGGGGAAATATGGACAACCCTGAACAGCACTTAGGGATTGAATACAAAACTTTGAATGAAGGTTATTTTGAATCTGGCATAGAATTAAATCATATTTTGTACGGATTTGGATTAGGCGGATATTATCGCTACGGGCCAAATCAATTGAGTAAATTTGAAGACAACATAGCTATTAAAATAACTTTTACTTTTGATTTAGGATTTTAAAAAGGATAATAGTGCTTGGTCTTTTTTCAAACATCAAATTTTTAAGAAAGATTAATTTTAGTTAAAAAACTTAACTTAGTATTGATTTCATTACCTTTGCATCCGATAAAATAATCCTATGTCCAAATGGTTTAGCGTGGGTTTTTGGGAGTCAGTTGCCCGAATAATCCTTAGAAATAGAATAACAATACTTTCCATCATTTTTCTATTCACGGTGTTTTTAGCACTGCAATGGAAAAACATGCGATTCACTTACACTGAAGCAAACCTACTTCCTGATCATCATGAAATAAACCTTCAGTATAATGACTTTCTTGACAAATTTGGTGAAGAAGGTAATTTGATTGTTATTGGTATAAAAGATTCGACTTTTTTCACCCCAAAGAACTTTTCTGCTTGGACTCAATTAATGGAAACATTAAAAAAATCAAAAGAAGTAGAACTTATTATTTCTGTTGATGATTTAAAAAAACTAAATAAAAACGAAACGCTTGAAACGTTCGAATTTATTGATTTTATAAATAAATCAAAATCAAATGACCCGGATTATCTAATTGCCCGTCAAAAAGAACTTTTTGAAGAATTACCCTTTTATGAACATTTATTAATTAATAAAAAAACCGGCACTATTCGGTCAGCAATTTATTTAGATAAAAAAATTGTAAACACCAGTATTCGGAAAGATTTTATTGAAAAAGTGCTTATTCCGGAAGTTGAAAAGTTTGAAAAAACAACTAACATCGATTTAAAAGTTTCGGGGATGCCCTATATCCGAACGTTAAATTCTCAAAACATAGTTGACGAAATCGGAATATTTATTGGAGCTGCTTTATTAGTCACTTCACTGATTTTTTTCTTTTTCTTTAGAAGTTATCGAGCCACAATTATTTCCATGTGTATTGTAATTGTTGGCGTAATGTGGTCGTTTGGAACCTTAGGGCTTTTAGGGTTTGAGATTACTGTTTTAACAGCAATAATACCTCCTCTGATTATTGTCATTGGAATTCCAAACTGTATTTTCTTGATTAATAAATACCAACAGGAAATAAAAAATCACGGTAATCAAGCAAAATCATTGCAAAGGGTAATTTCAAAAGTGGGCAATGCAACCTTAATGACAAACTTAACTACGGCTGCCGGATTTGCCACTTTTATCATTACCGATAGTGAATTACTTACTGAATTTGGTATTGTAGCTTCTATCAATATCGTTTTACTGTTTATTTTATGTTTGTTGGTTATTCCTATTATATACAGTTTCATGCCTTTGCCAAAGGATAAGCACCTTAAACATTTAAATAAAACGTATACCACTTCATTTGTAAATTGGATTGAAAAAACAGTTAAAAATAATCGGATTTCAATTTATGCTACCTCTATTACTTTGCTTGTTATTGGTATTATTGGTATTTATCAAATGAGGATTTCCGGAAGTTTAATTGAAGATATGCCAAAAAAAACCGGATTCTTTAAAGATATTGTCTTCTTTGAAAAAGAATTTGATGGCATCATGCCTTTAGAAATCATGATTGACACTAAACGCAAAAAAGGGGTCATGAAATTATCCACTTTAAAAAAGATGGATGAAATTCAAGAGGTTATAACTGATATTCCTGAACTTTCAAGTCCAATGTCGGTTGTAAATGTTGTAAAATATTCCAAACAAGCCTATTACAATGGCAATCCGGAATATTACGAATTACCTACCGCACAAGAACAAGGTTTTATTTTATCGTATGCCAAAAATGCAACTAAAAACAAGAAAGAAAATTTCATGAAAAGCTATGTGGATTCTACAGGTCAATATGCCAGAATTACCACTTTCATGAAAGACATCGGCACGGATAAAATGGAAAAAATAGAGGAAAAATTATGGGACAAAATAAATAAAGTCTTTCCTCCTGAAAAATACACCGTAACTTTAACAGGGAAAGCATTGGTGTTTCAAAAAGGAACTAATTATTTAGTTAATAATTTAGTTTCATCATTGATATTTGCTATTTTTCTGATTTCATTGTTCATGGCCTATTTATTCAGGTCATTTAAAATGATTATAATTTCTCTTTTACCGAATTTGTTGCCTTTAATAATGACAGCAGGTTTAATGGGTTATTTAGGTGTTCCTATAAAGCCTTCAACAATATTAGTTTTTAGTATCGCCTTCGGAATCTCTGTTGATGACACTATCCACTTTTTAGCAAAATATCGTCAGGAATTAAAGGCAAACAATTGGAAAATCAGAAAGTCGGTATTTAATGCTTTGCGGGAAACCGGCGTAAGCATGTTTTATACATCAATCGTATTATTCTTTGGTTTTTCCGTTTTTATGATTTCCAGTTTTGGAGGAACAGTTGCATTAGGAGGATTAATTTCGACAACGCTACTTTTCGCGATGTTTTCTAATCTAATTTTACTACCTGCCTTACTGCTTTCATTAGAAAAAACAATTGCCAACAAAGAAGAGTTTATAGAACCTACTATAGATATTTTAGTAGAAGAAGATGAAGAAACCGAATTAAAATCATAAAAAAAATAGTACCCAGTTAGTATATTTGCATTGAAAACTTATTTAAAATGAAGAAGCACACGAAAGTTATTGAATTATTAAATGCCACTCCTGTTCAAACCGAAGTAAAAGTAAAAGGTTGGGTTCGAACATTTAGAAACAATCAATTTATTGCCTTAAATGATGGTTCAACCATTCATAATATCCAATGTGTTGTCGATTTTGAAAACACAAAAGAAGAACTATTAAAAAGAATAACCACCGGTGCAGCAATTTCATTGACCGGAACATTGATTGAAAGTAAGGGAGCAGGCCAAAAAGTTGAAATTCAGGTCACTAAATTGGAAATTTTAGGCGATTCAGATCCGGAGAAATTTCCAATGCAACCTAAAAAACATTCTTTGGAATTTTTAAGGGAAAATGCACATTTACGTGTCAGAACGAATGCCTTTGGAGCTATCATGAGAGTACGCTCCACGCTATCATTTGCTGTACATCAATATTTTCAGGAACGAGGTTTTTTCTATGTGAACACGCCAATCATAACTGGTTCAGATGCAGAAGGTGCAGGAGAAATGTTTAAAGTTACCGCTCTTCCTTTCGATAAAACACCAAGAACTGAAGAGGGGAAAGTAAATTATAAGGAAGATTTTTTTGGAAAAGAAACCAATCTTACCGTTTCCGGACAATTAGAAGCTGAAACCTATGCGATGGCTTTAGGTCAGGTTTATACTTTCGGACCAACCTTTAGGGCTGAAAACTCCAATACTTCTCGTCACTTAGCTGAATTTTGGATGATTGAACCGGAAGTAGCTTTCAATAATTTGGCGGATAATATGGATTTAGCGGAAGATTTTATCAAATATGTGATTAAATATACGCTGGATAAACACCAAGATGACTTGAAATTCTTAGAGCAACGCTTGATAGAAGAAGAAAAAAATAAACCACAAGCTGAACGCAGCGAAATGAACTTATTGGATAAATTAAATTTTGTCCTTGATAACAATTTCAAACGCGTGACATATACTGAAGCAATTGACATTTTAAGAAATTCAAAACCTAATAAAAATAAAAAATTTCAATACGCTATTGACGAATGGGGTGCCGATTTACAAAGTGAACATGAACGCTTTTTAGTTGAAAAACACTTTAAATGTCCTGTGATTTTATTTGATTATCCGGCTAAAATTAAAGCGTTTTATATGCGTTTAAATGACAATACGGAACCAGGAAAAGAAACCGTTCGAGCTATGGACATCTTATTCCCTGGCATTGGTGAAATTGTTGGCGGATCACAAAGAGAAGAACGTCACGATGTCTTGATTGAAAAAATGAAAGCTTTAGGAATTGACGAAGAAGAATTATGGTGGTATTTAGATACACGAAAATTTGGCACAGCCGTTCACTCCGGTTTTGGACTAGGCTTTGAGCGTTTAGTGCTATTTGTAACCGGAATGACTAATATTCGTGATGTGATACCATTTCCTAGAACTCCTCAGAATGCCGAGTTCTAAAATTGTTTCAAGTTTAAAGTTTCAAGTTGTTGTACGTTCGACAACTTGAAACTTGAAACCTTAAACTTCCAAACAATAAATAAAACAATGTTAAAACAAAATCTACAGTTCAAATTATCTCAAAAATTATCTCCTCAACAAATTCAGTTGATGAAGTTAATTCAATTGCCTACGCAGGCTTTTGAACAACGTCTGAAAGAGGAAATGAATGAAAATCCTGCCTTAGAAGGAGGAAAAGAGGAAGATGAATTTGCGGATGATTTTGAAAAAGAAGAATTCGACGATTATGAAGAAGACGAATATGATCGTATTGATGCTGAAGACATCAATATTGATGAATATTTGAGTAATGATGAAACCCCGGAATATAAATTACAAGCCAATAATTATAGTGATGATGACGAAGAGCGTGAAACACCTTTTGCGGCTCCGGTAACTTTTCATCAGGATTTAATCAATCAATTAAACACCTTCATCCTTTCTGATGAAGATCGTGATATTGCTGAGTTCTTAGTTGGAAGCATTGATGACATGGGTTATATCAGAAGAACAGTTGCTGATATTGTCGACGATTTAGCATTTACACAAGGTATTTATACTGACGAACAGAATGTTCAACGCATTTTACAAATCGTTCATGAATTGGAACCTTCCGGTGTTGGAGCTCGTGATTTACAAGAATGTTTATTATTGCAACTGAAGCATAAAACACCCACAGAATATGTTGATTTAGCAATTGATATTTTAGAAAATCAATTTGATCAGTTTACTAAAAAGCATTACGATAAACTTTTACATAAATATGGTGTTTCACAAGAGCAATTAAAAAAAGCGATTGAAGAAATTGAAAAACTGAATCCAAAACCGGGTGGAGCTTTTACCGGAAATAATAAAATGGTAGAACACGTTGTTCCTGATTTTACCATTCGAATTGTTGAGGGAGAACTCGAACTATTGCTTAATGGAAGGAATGCTCCGGAACTTCATGTTTCAAAAGATTATCAGGATATGTTACGCACTTATAAAGATTCACGTGACAAATCCAGTGCTCAAAAAGATGCCGTTCAATTTATCAAACAAAAATTAGATTCAGCCAAATGGTTTATTGACGCAATTAAACAACGTCAAGAAACCTTATTTGTAACAATGAATGCCATCATGCATTATCAACAAGAGTTTTTTTTAGAAGGTGATGAAACCAAACTTCGCCCAATGATTCTTAAAGACATTGCCGATATGATTGGATTAGACATCTCAACCGTTTCCCGCGTAGCAAACAGCAAATATGTGGAAACACCTTACGGAACTAAATTAATCAAAGAATTCTTTTCAGAATCAATGAAAAATGACCAAGGAGAAGATGTTTCAACGTTGGAAATTAAAAAAATTCTTCAAAATGTAATTGAAGAAGAAGACAAAAAGAAACCGCTTCCGGATGATCAATTAGCCGATATTTTAAAGGAAAGAGGCTATCCCATAGCCAGACGAACCGTTGCAAAATACAGAGAGCAATTAGATATTCCGGTCGCTAGGATGCGTAAGAAAATGTAATTTGAAAAAAATACTTCCTATATTTTCTTATCTCTTCCATCCGCTTTTTATATCGGTTTATGCTTCTTTGCTGTACTTTATTTTGTTTCGTGATTTTTATGTTTTGCAAGAAATGTATTTATTCATGATTCAAATTGTCATTATTACAGTTTTAATTCCCATTTCACTTTTCTATCTTTTACTTTCTTTGGGAAAAATTGATTCTATAATGATTGAACAAGTAGCACAACGTAAAATTCCAATACTTTTAAACTGCATATTACTTTTTGTTCTTACCCAAAAAAGCATAACCCTCGACAGAATACCGGAATTATACTATTTTTTTTTAGGTGGACTGTTTAGTTCGATATTAGTTTTTATTTTACTACTAGCACGCAAAAAAGCTAGTTTACACATGGTTGGAATTGTCGCATTAACTTTTTTTGTAATAGGCCTAAGCCAATGTGTAGAAATACCAATGTTATACACAATTTCTACCTTAATACTACTGATTGGTTTTGTAGCTTCATCCCGTTTAGTGATGAAAGCCCATACATTTACAGAATTAATTTTGGGTTTTATTTGTGGAGGACTACCTCAAATTATATTTTGGCCCTTATGGCTATAAAATATAAAATTGAAGTCCTAAATGTAAGACACTAACATCTAAAGGATTTCCTCCAATATTAGCTACAGTTGAATCAAAAAGAGTGTTTATGCCATAATAAGCATAAAAATTCCAAGTATTATATCCCGTTGCTAAGTAAACACCATATTGAAAAGCATTAACTTCAGGATTATTTTTAACTATTTCATTTCCTTCGTTAGAGATAAAACGAGATTCATCATACAATAAATAACTTAATTTAACCCCTGTATATAATCTAAAAAATTTATGACTTTCCGGTGTTGAAGTACGCCATCTGAATTCTATTGGAAGGTCAACGTTTAACATTGTAAATTTGTTTCTTGTATAAGAAACATCCGATTCTATAATAGAATAATTATAATCTCCTTGATCCTCCGTAATTAATAAATTTTGACTATACGCTTGGTAGGAGATTCCCAAACCGGTGGCTACTGCAAAAGTTCGGTCTTGGTTAATGGGCATATCTCTTAAAAAACCTAAATTAATTCCTGGAGAGAATGTTTTTTGAGCCATATCACTAGGCTTGTTAAGAAAGGTATTATAGGTGATTCCAACATAGAATTGATCCTCTCTATATTTTAAATCCACATTTTTTTTTAAAGTAAGCGTATCTTGTGCTGTTAATGAACAACTTAATAAAATAAAAAAAACAAGTAATCGCATACATTCTATTTTGAAAGTTAAAATTACAAAAAAAAAGCCACGCTAGGCGTGGCTCTAATATGAATTAATAGATTTTAATCAATCACACTACCTTTTGTAGTGGTATAATTAATTTTTAAAGCATCCATTTTTCTTAATTCTTGTTTAATTTCGCCAACAAGACCCATCTTAGCATCCTTATCAATTTTTAAGGACGTAGTAAGTACTTTTTCTAATTCAGGATCTCTAGCTGCTCTTTCTGCTAAAATAAAATTCTTTATATCAGTAACTTCTGAAAGGCGATCATTTAATTGTATTCTGGCACCTTCTCCATATTGTTTACGATACTTTTCATGAGGCTTACCTGCAAAAATAAACATTACACGATCTTTTTTCTCCAATTTTGTAATTTGATCTGCTTTGGGCAGACTATTTTGGATTAATAAATCTTCGTCTTTCATTACAGTGGACACCATGAAGAAAAATAACAACATGAATACGATATCAGGCAACGATGCTGTTGAAATAGCGGGAACATCTCCGGTTGCTTTCTTTTTAAATCTAGACATTTTTCTAAAATTTAATATTAATTTCTTTTTGGCTCAGCCTCAGAAAGTTTTTGTGGAAACAAAGCTTGAATATCTTTTATCAAAGGTTCAATTTTATTTCTTTTAGCTTCTTTGGTTTTAGGATCATCGAACATCGCCTCAAGTTCTCTAAATGTCACATTATACCTTGCAAGACATTCTCTGTCTCTTAAAAAGTAATAGGCGGCAACCAATTCATTCTGAACAGCAATATAGGCTTTATAGGATGTTTCAGCATCATTTTGAAGTGATATAATTGCTTTTTCAGGATTATCAGAAGAAGCTTCTTCATGTGTACCTCTACAATAAGTACAAGTACCATCACCCCCATTATCAAGAAATTTAATGGCCGCTTGTCTTAAATCTTTTAAATCCATTAACTTATCTTCAACTAATAACTGATCGTTTCTGTTAATTAACACAGTAAAAATATTTTTCTCTTTTACTAAATTATCTTCAGGTCTTTCAGTATCATCAATAGGAGGTAACTTACGGTTAATTCCCTGATCGGTTTGAATGGTCGTAGTCACCAAGAAGAAAATCAAAAGTAGGAATGCAATATCTGCCATTGATCCAGCATTTACTTCGGGTGGCGCACTTCTCTTTCTTCCCATAATTAATTATTTTTTGAATTTTTTAAAGTTGGAGAACACTAATGTTCCAACAGATGCTATGGCTAAAATATAAAAAGTATTTAATCCAGTACTAATTGCTTTTGAGTATCCTGAACCAATAACAATTCCATCTTTTAATTTCACTTCAGTACTATCTGCAAAGATAAATGCAATCAAAACTATACCAAGAAATAAACCTGTGGTAATAAGGGTTTGTTTAAATTCATCTTTGTGTTTAAATAAATTTCTGAATACGAAATATAACACTGCAATAATTGCAGCAAATAATACAACATAAGACAAAAAAATAAAAATTCCAGTAACACTGCTGTCTATCGTTTGAGTCTGTCCTAATGTGATAAAAAACAATACCACACTTATAAGACCAATAATTGCGACAACTATTTTTGTTAGTTTATAAATATTCATTTTTAATTTTATTTATAAATTATTTTTTTAGATAATCCGAAAGAATATCTATCAAACTGATAGAAGCATCTTCCATATCATTTACAATTGAGTCAATTTTTGCAGTAATATAATTATAAAATACTTGTAAAATCATTGCAACAATAAGTCCGAATACGGTTGTTAGTAACGCAACTTTAATACCTCCTGCAACCAACGAAGCATCCATATTTCCTGCTGCCTCAATTTTATCAAATGCAATAATCATCCCGATTACAGTTCCCAAGAAACCTAACATCGGTGCCAAAGCAATAAACAATGAAATCCAAGAAACATTTTTCTCTAATAATCCCATTTGAACGCCACCATAAGCAACAATTGATTTTTCAGCAGAATCAATTCCGTGAGATGAACGGTCAAGACCTTGATAAAAAATTGAAGCTACTGGTCCTGGAGTATTTCTACAAACTTCTTTTGCAGCATTTACTCCACCAGATTGAAGAGCCTCTTCAACTTCTTTAATTAATTTTTTTGAATTTGTAGTAGAAAGATTTAAATAAATAATTCTTTCAATTGCAATAGCTAAACCAAGAATTAAACATAAAAGTACCGCCCCCATATATTCAGGACCTCCTTCAATAAAACGTTGTTTTAATTCTTGTGTAAAACCTCTTTCTGCCGTTTCGTCGGTAGCCTCAGCAGCGACATCTTCCGTAGTTGCTTCAGCAGTAGGAGCTGCTGCAGCTTCAACAGCTGCCGGTTCAGTTGTTTGAGTAGAGTCTTGTGCTTGAACTGTTCCAAACATCATTAGACCTGTGATTGCCAAAATAGAAAATAATTTCTTCATTGCTTTTGTTCTTAATTTTAATTAGTTAATCAGGTTAAAGGTATAAATTAATTTTTAAAAAAACACACATTGATAAAAAAAATGAGCGGAGAGAAAGGGATTCGAACCCTTGATACCCTTTTGGAGTATACACACTTTCCAGGCGTGCTCCTTCGACCACTCGGACACCTCTCCTACATTATTACAACGCATTTCAAGAGTGCCAAATAACAAAAAAAATCTCACTTGGAAAAATTAATTTTGTTATTTTTATGACAATTCTCCTCGCAAGGGAGTTTCAAAAATGGTTTTGAACACTTTAGCTGAAACATTTTGTCCTAATAAATACATTAATTTGGTTATTGCAGCCTCTGTTGTGATGTCTTTTCCTGAGATTACTCCTATTTTTTTTAGATAGGTACTCGTTTCATATTGCCCCATATTGACACTTCCACCGGAACATTGTGTCACATTGATAACGTAAATTCCTTTTTTTATTGCTTTTTTCAGTGTAGAAATAAACCATTCTTCCGTTGGAGCATTTCCAGCACCATATGTTTCTAAAATTATTCCTTTTAAATTTGGTATTTCAAATAAAGCCGACAAAACCGTTTCATTTAGTCCGGGAAACATCTTTACAATCACAACATTGGAATCCATTTCTTTGTGAACAACTAATCTTTTTGTTGAAATTTTAGTTGAAATAGTTTCATTGTTAACTTTTAAATGTACTCCGGATTCAGCTAAAGGTGGAAAATTAGGCGACCGAAAAGCATTAAAATGCTCAGCATTAATTTTTGTGGTTCGATTTCCTCGGTATAATTTATATTCGAAATACAAACAAACTTCTCTAAAAACGGATTTACCTTTCTGTTTAAGTGAGGCAATTTGAATAGCCGTTATTAAATTTTCTTTAGCATCAGTTCTTAAATCGCCAATAGGGAGTTGAGAACCGGTAAAAATAACCGGTTTGGCTAAATTTTCCAACATAAAACTTAATGCTGATGCAGAATAGGACATCGTATCTGAACCATGTAAAATCACAAAACCATCAAATTCTTCATATTTTTGTTCTATTACTTCAGCCATTTCAACCCAACGTTGCAAATTCATATTAGAAGAATCTATTGGTTTTTCAAAAGATAGTGTTTCAATAGTACAATCCAATTGTTTCAATTCTGGGATTCGCTGCAACAACTTTTTGAAATTGAAAGCCTTTAGAGCTCCTGTCTCAAAGTCTTTCATCATTCCGATGGTTCCACCGGTATACAACAATAGAATATTTGCCTTAGAGTGCATCGTGATAATTCAACTTATTACTGACCGGATTAGAATACATTGCTAAAAAGCTATCTACCATCACTTGATTTGTATTGTCTATTTTTAGTTCTAAACGTCTTTCGAATAGTGATTTCTCGTTTTCTGTATACAAATGACTATGCTTATTTGTTTTATGTAAAATGTCATAAGCAATAAAATTAGTAGGCCACAAACGATACGTGCTCAAAATAGAATCATCAATTACTTGTGCTAAACATTGAATTTGACGATTAGAATTATCTTGTTTACGTTTAATTTCGTCAATTTCTTTATGTAAAGCATCACCTACATGAATATGTATTCTTTTTTTCTGCCCCATAATTCCGCTTAATAACGTAATAAAATCTTCATTTTTTTCTTTGATATAGATTTCGTTATTGGCTTCAGCCATGAGTTGCGGCATTTTTAATGCATCCGTCGGATCATATTCGTAGGAGATAGACACCGGAACAATTTTTATTTTCTTAAAATAATCCATCACATTCTCCTCGTCGGAACCCATGGCAAGCATTTTTAAAACGCCTTGATGAGTGGCATCGTTCCCATCTTTTGTTCTGCCTTCACGTTGAGCAATCCAAACAGAACGATTTTCACGCAAAAGTAATTGACCGATATATTCCGACATCAATTTTGAACTCTGCAATAATTCTCTTGGGGGTAAACCGCGTAAAACCAAAAAATTTCGGTTCAACCTCGATAATTTTAAAAGAAAGTCTTTCTTAACTAAGTTGTCCCCAATGGCAGAGGCCGTCATCACTAAACCATGATCATACAGAGAGACATTTAATAAAGAAGTATCTAAAATAATATCGCGGTGATTGGAAATAAAAAGGTAAGAAGTGTTTTTTTCTAATTTTTCAAAACCGGAAGTTGTTAAGCCCTCCGAACTTCGTTGTAAAACCTTTTGAACCGATTGATATATAAAATTAACTTGAAAATCGCGAATAGAATGAGTCTTTAATAATTGCTCTTTCCAAACGGATTCTTCCACATCCGGGAATGTAAAATTCATCAAAGCCTTCATCATTGGATGGTGAAGCACTGAGCGGATTCCTTCGTTTACTTCACTGTCGTAGAAAGGACGAATCGGATCAAATTTTGACATTTTACTGGTGTTTTAATCTACAAATGAACAAAAAAAATGTGACTTTTTACAGAATAATTTAATTAAATCCCAAACACCGACTTTGAATTTTCTGTTGTAATTCGAGCTATTTCCTCAACAGAAACACCATATAATTCACTAAGTTTTGAAGCTACTAATTTCACATAACTACTTTCGTTACGCTTACCACGATAAGGTGCTGGAGCCAGATATGGCGAATCCGTTTCTAGAACCAGTTCGTTAATGTCAATTTGATTGATGAATTGGTCAATTTTTCCGTTTTTAAAAGTAACAACCCCGCCTATTCCTAATTTCATACGATAAGAAATTGCTTTTTTGGCTTGTTCTAAATTTCCGGAAAAGCAATGAAATATGCCAAACAACTCTTCACTTTTTTCTTCCTCTAACACTTCAAATATTTCATCAAATGATTCACGACAATGAATCACGATGGGAAGTTTATACTTTTTAGCCAATTGTATTTGATATTTGAAGGCTCTTTTTTGAATTTCTAAGGTCGTTTTATCCCAATATAAATCGATGCCAATTTCGCCGATGGCTATAAATTTTCGGTTGGCTAATTGTGCTTCGATATGAGCTAATTCAGCTTCATAATTTTCTTTGACATAACACGGGTGCAATCCTATCATCAAAAAAATAGTATTGGGATATTTTTGTTCCAAATCATACATTGATTGAGTACACGTTGAATCAATCGCAGGGACAAAAAAACGTGTTACTCCGTTTGAAATAGCTCTTTGAATCATTTCATCACGGTCTGAATCAAATTCATCAGAATATAAATGCGTATGTGTATCTGTTAAAATCATCGTGCAAAAATAAGTAAAAAGGTAGATAATACTAGTAGCTTTTGTTTCAATATAAATTTTAATTTACATTTGGAAATCAAAAGAAGTAAATGAAAAATCTACACGCTGTTATCAAAAAGAAAGGCTATAAAAAAATTGCTTTTAAAGTCTCCAAAACACAACATTTATTGGTAAAAGCGACCATAAATGGCGTTAAAGGAAATTTTATTTTAGACACCGGTGCGTCAAACTGTTGCATCGATTATGAATTTGTAGATTTCTTCAAAGTGAGTGCAAAAGATTCAAAAACCAAAGCTGCCGGTGCCGGAGCTACCGGAATGGATACCCAAATTGGAAAAGACATAGAACTCCAAATGGGAAGATGGAAAACAAACAAAGTACAGTTGGTTATTTTTGATTTAACCCATGTCAATTTAGCGTTAACTCAATATAAAGCCAAACCCGTTCACGGTATTATTGGTGCCGATGTCTTGTTAGAAGGAAAAGCAATTATCGATTACTTTAATCATTATTTATATTTGATGTAGTAAGAATAATTTTATTTACTTTCAAAACAAATTAATTTTAGCATTATTTTGGCATTATTTTTGAAAAATTCGATAAAGTAACTACTTTTAAAACCTAAAATATTTAAGAATATGAAACAAAGATTTACCCTTACAGCATTTGTATTATTACTTTCAACCCTTTCTTTTGGGCAAATTCAGCCTTTTGGACATTTGACTATTTTTTCAGAAGATGGTGATAAATTTTACCTGATTTTAAATGGAGAACGCATTAATGATGTTGCTCAAACCAACCTTCGTGTAGAAGAATTAGTACAACCTTATTACAATGCCAAAATTATTTTTGAGGACAATACCAGAAATGAAATTTCTAAAAACTATTTACAAGTTACAGATGTAGATGGTTTATTTATGGATGTAACTTACAAAATCAAACGAGACAAGAATAACAACAAAAAAATGAAGTTAAATTTCTTCTCGATGATACCGGTTGTTCAGGGTTTTGTTCCACCATCTAATGTCTATGTAACGCGTTGGGGCCAACCTGCACCACCGCAACAAGTAATTATTCAACAATCTGCTCCGGTTGGTGTGGTACAACAAACAACCACTACTACCTCAACAATAGGCGGTGTAAATGCAGGAGTAAGCGTTGGAGGTGTTGGTGTCAACATTTCTATCAACGATCCGGTTTTTAGCGGAAGTACTACCGTGACAGAAACAACAACGGTAACAACAGGAGGTACAATTGTAGGTCATCAAGAACCTGCACCTGTTGGTTGTTATGGAGCAAGACCAATGAATAATGGAAATTTTAGTAGTGCTTTGCAAACTATTAAAAATCAAGGGTTTGACGAATCAAGACTTAAAACAGCAAAACAAATTGCCCAAAACAATTGTTTAAACACAAATCAAATCGTTGAAATATGTAAGATTTTTGGGTTTGAAGAAACCAAATTAGACTTTGCTAAGTTTGCTTATGATGCCTGCGTTGAACCACAAAATTATTTTAACGTTAATAATGTATTTTCGTTTAGTTCGAGTGCAGATGAATTGAATGATTTTATTTCTAGGAGATAAAATCAATACTCCCTAAATAAAAAAATCCCGATTAGAAAATTCAAATCGGGATTTTTTTTATAGAAATTTGAAACTAAAGCTCCAATGCCTTTTTAGGATTGTTGTCCATCAAAATTTCTACCGGGTTTTCCAACGCTTCTTTTACAGCTACTAAAAATCCAACTGACTCGCGTCCGTCGATGATTCTATGGTCGTATGACAACGCCACATACATTACCGGAGCAATCACAATTTGACCATTTTTTACAATAGCTCTATCAACTACATTGTGCATTCCAAGAATTCCCGATTGCGGCGGATTGATAATTGGCGTAGAAAGCATACTTCCAAAAACACCACCATTTGAAATGGTAAATGTTCCACCGGTCATTTCATCAACTGTAATTTGTCCGTCACGGGCTCTGATTGCCAATCGTTTAATTTCAGCTTCTACACCTCTGAAAGATAGTGTTTCGGCATTTCGCATGACCGGAACCATCAATCCTTTTGGCCCTGATACGGCTACTGAAATATCACAAAAATCATAAGCTATTTTTTCTTGACCGTCAATCATTGAATTAACATCCGGATACAATTTTAAGGCACGGGTTACAGCTTTTGTAAAGAAAGACATAAAGCCTAACCCTAAACCGTGTTTATCTTTAAATGCATCTTTATATTCTGCACGCAAAGCATAAATTGAGGTCATATCAACTTCGTTAAACGTCGTTAACATCGCGGTTTCGTTTTTAGCTGAAACTAATCTTTCGGCTACTTTACGACGAAGCATTGATAATTTGGTGCGTTCTGAACCACGACTTCCGCCGGTTGGTGTTCCCATGGATGGAATAGCATTTACTGCATCGTCTTTAGTAATTCTTCCGCCTTTTCCGGTTCCAACGATATCGGAAGGTTGAATGTTTTTTTCGTCTAATAGTTTACGAGCAGCCGGTGAAGGTGCTTGTGTTGCATAAGTTTTCTCGGCAACCGGAGCAGCTTTAGGAGCCTCTGCTTTTTTCTCTTCAACTTTTGGTGCTTCAACTGCTGGTTTTGTTTCAACTTTTGATGCATCACCGCTCGGTTTAGCAGCAGAGGTATCGATTAAACAAACCACAGCTCCTACGGCAACCGCATCACCTTCAGAAGCTTTTAAAGTGATAATTCCACTTGCTTCAGCAGGTAATTCTAAGGTTGCTTTATCTGAATCTACCTCTGCAATAGCTTGATCTTTTTCAACATAATCACCATCTTTTACTAACCAAGTAGCAATTTCAACTTCTTTAATTGATTCGCCCGGTGATGGGACTTTCATTTCTAAAATCATAATTTTCTTTTTAAATTGAAGGCTTTAAAAACCCTAAAGTCTATTTATTGATAATTCATTTCTGAAGTCATTTTTGCAAAAACAAAACCTTCCTCAACTTTTTTATTATACTTTTCTATTCCTTTTTTAATAACATCATCCAAGTTATACTTCTTTTCTTCATTGTAATCTTCTTCACTCAAAGTATATTCTTTGTTTTTTATAATGGAATCAACAATCAACTTTTTCTTCTTTAGATATTTCTTCTCATCTTTATAACTTGCAGGGTTGTTATCAAAAGGAACAAATTTAACGCCTGATTTGATTGCTCCCATTTGTGGTTCGGCATCAATAATATATATTTTACCGGCTTCTAATTCAGCTTCAACAAAATCAAAATTTTCAGCCTTAACCCAGAACAAATGTTTACCCGGTTCACATTCATATGCTAAATACTTACCATAATTAAACTTCCCTAAATAATTTTCTCCATCAAAATACTTAAAATTAATAAGCATCCCGAATCCTGATGTTCTGGTAAAATAGACCACAGATTTACCTTCTCTGGGCTGTTTCAAATCTTGAGTAAACCCTATTAATGAAAAAAACAAACATACTATGCTAACAATTTTTTTCAAGACTAATAAATTTATCTAAACAAATTTTTATCAAATACCATTCTAATCGCATCGGCATGACGTCTTCTGTCTCGGGTATGGCTACCGGCAGCAGGAGCAGCGTAAGCTTTTAACGATGCTAATCGCCATTTTACCAAATCAAAATTCATCAACATAAAACTATAAGCCCCCATGTTTTTGGGCTCTTCTTGTGCCCAAACATAATCATCCGCATTTGGATAACCGGCAATGATTGCTTTCAATTGCTCAACCGGCAACGGGAACAACTGCTCAATTCGTACCAAAGCTACATCATTTCTGCTTAAGTTTTCTCTTTCGGCAAGAATGTCGTAGTAGAATTTACCGGTACAGAACACGAGTGTTTTTACTTTTTTCTTATCTACTGAATGGTCATCAATGGTTTCTTGGAAACTTCCGTTGTACAATTCTTCTTTGGTTGACACACAGGATGGATGACGCAATAAACTTTTTGGTGAAAATACCACCAATGGTTTTCTGAACTTGGTTTTCATTTGTCTACGCAACAAATGATAGAAATTAGCAGGCGTGGTACAATCGGCTACATACATATTATGACGGGCACATAATTGTAAATAACGCTCCATTCTGGCAGATGAGTGCTCGGCTCCTTGACCTTCATAACCGTGAGGTAATAATAGCACGATTCCGTTTTGGTTGTTCCATTTGTCTTCGCCACACGAAATGTATTGGTCAATCATAATTTGTGCTCCGTTGGAA
Source organism: Flavobacterium sp. (assembly GCF_013822155.1). Classification (GTDB taxonomy): domain Bacteria; phylum Bacteroidota; class Bacteroidia; order Flavobacteriales; family Flavobacteriaceae; genus Flavobacterium. The sequence continues at coordinate 37,174 of NZ_PNJW01000011.1, read as the reverse complement.
AAATCACCAAATTGTGCTTCCCAAATGGTTAAAGCGTTAGGATTAGCTAAAGCATACCCATAATCAAATCCTAAAACACCATATTCTGAAAGGAAGGAATTAAACACATTAAACTTCCCTTTTTTATCTTTTAATCCGTTTAACAAAACAACTTCTTCCTCGCTGTCTTCTACTTTTACAACAGCATGGCGATGTGAAAAGGTCCCTCTTTCTACATCCTGACCTGAAATACGAACATCATATCCTTCGGTTAAAAGAGTACCGTAAGCTAACGATTCGGCTGTACCCCAATCAATCGCATCGTTGTCATACATCGTTTTTCTATCGGTAACAATCTTACTGATTTTACTAATGAATTTTTTATCCGATCGTAATGTAGAAATTGTTTCAGCAATGGCATCTAATTTCTTTTTGTCAAAAGTAGTATTCACTTTTTTCAACATTTCATCGTCACTCACTTGCACGAATCCTTCCCATTCATTTTGCATAAATGGAGTGATAACAGTCAATTCTTTTTTACGAGAGGCTTCTAAATTTTGATCTAAGTTTGCTTTGTATTCGTTTTCTATTTTTGTAATGTAAGCTTGGTTTACAATTCCATCAATAATTAATTTCTCTGCATAAATATCTCTGGGGTTTTTGTGACGAGCAATGATTTTGTATAAAACCGGTTGCGTAAAACGAGGTTCATCACCTTCGTTGTGTCCATATTTTCTGTACCCTAGCAAATCAATAAATACATCTCTTCCAAAAGTCATTCGGAAATCTAAGGCAAAAAGCATGGCATGAACCACCGCTTCTGCATCGTCAGCATTTACATGAAGAACAGGCGACAAAGTTACTTTGGCAACATCTGTACAATATACCGAAGAACGAGCGTCTAAATAGTTAGTAGTAAAACCAACTTGATTGTTAATGACAATATGAATAGTCCCACCTGTTTTATACCCATCCAAATGAGCCATTTGGACGATTTCATAAACAATTCCCTGACCGGCAACTGCGGCATCTCCGTGAACAGCAATGGGCAATACTTTTGAGAAATCATTCGGAAAATATTTATCTTGCTTAGCCCTGGTAATTCCTTCAATAACTGCTCCAACCGTTTCTAAATGGGAAGGATTTGGTGCCAAATTTATGTTGATATTTTTCCCGGATTTTGTTTTTCTGTCGGCCGTTAATCCCAAATGGTATTTCACATCACCGTCAAAATATTCTTTGTCATAATCTTTCCCGTCAAATTCTGAAAAAATATCTTGCGTTTCTTTTCTAAAAATATTGGCTAAAATGTTTAATCGTCCACGATGAGCCATTCCCATGACAAATTTTTCAACACCTTTTTCAGCAGCAGCTTCAATCAAGGCATCCAAAGCGGGAATTATGGTTTCTCCGCCTTCTAATGAAAATCTTTTTTGTCCTACATATTTGGTGTGCAAAAAGTTTTCAAAAGATACAGCTTCGTTTAGTTTATGCAGTATATGTTTTTTTTCATCAGCAGAAAAATTGGGTAAATTGTCGTTGATATTTAATTTCTTTTGAATCCATTCAATTACTTCCGGTTTACGGATGTACATGTATTCAATTCCTATCGATTGACAATATACATTTTCAAGATGCTTCACTATGTCTCTCAAGGTTGAAGGCTGATGACCCAAGACCTTTGCAGCATCAAAAACAGTGTCTAAATCAGAAGCAGAAAGTTCGAAATTCTCCAAAGCTAAGGTTGGAGCATACGTTCTTCTCTCTCGAACCGGATTTGTTTTGGTAAATAAATGGCCACGGGTTCTATAGCCATCAATCAATTTTAGAACTTTGAATTCTTTTTGAAGCTTTTCAGATACCAAACTATAATCTTGATTTCCGGATGAAAAATCGGCTAATTGATTAATGGCCTGTTCTTCATTGGAAGATTCCATTCCGAAATCGAACCCTTGAAAAAATGCTCTCCAACTTGGTTCAACAGTATCCGGATTAACGGTATATTGTTCGTATAAATCGGCAAAGAATTGAGTGTGTGCTGCGTTTAAAAAGGAAAACCTATCCATAATTAGTAGTAATAAACCTTATTTGTTAAAAATAGTTTTGCAAAAGTACAATATTTGCAATAATCTTTTATTTATTTTTACATACTTTTATGACTGTAATTTGCTAAAAAGGTATAGGTATGAGAAAATTAATATTTTTTAAAAGAGTAAGCATTTTTTTATTGCTTTTCATGGGATTGAATCTTTCATTTGCTCAAGACAATTCCGCTGCATCTAGTGATTTTTGGAAGAAAGTCCGTTTTGGTGGAGCGATTGGAATGAATTTCGGGAGCAATTATACAGAGGTAACTTTAGCTCCAAGTGCCATATATGATTTTAACCGTTATTTCAGTTTTGGTGTTGGCCTTAGAGGAAGTTATGCTCAGGAGAAAAATTACTACGAATCCTGGATATATGGCGGTTCATTAATTGCCTTGTCAAATCCAATTGATTTTTTACAACTCTCAGTTGAATTGGAACAATTGCGATATAATGTTACAAATGAATACCCAATTAGCTATGAAGATAATTTTTGGAATACCGGTTTGTATCTGGGTGCCGGTTATTTTTCAGGAAATGTGACCGTTGGAATTCGTTATAACGTTTTATACAATAGTGATGAAATCTACGCGGAACCTTGGTTACCGTTTGTTAGAGTTTATTTTTAATGGTTTTTATTTATAAAAAATGTTTTTCAAATTAATTTGAAAAACATTTTTTGTAATATTTAAATTTCAATTATTTAACCACTTGTTGTTCTAGTACAATCCCCTGGCAAACCATTGCTATATTCACAAGCAGTACAATAGCTTCCATTTGGAATACAACCTCCGCCTGAAGCACAAGCAGTAGATGTACAAACTGTATTAGCAACTTTTAAAGAATTATTCTTATCTTCTAGGAGTTCAACTGTGGAAACATAATTGTTTTGACTGTAAATTCTTAAATATTTTACGCCTTTTTCTTCAATTATTTTATAATCAAATGGTTTTAAGTCTAACTTTGTGTCTTTTAAGGCTTCTTTAGCAAATTTTAGTATATCGTCTTTCGTAACTACAACTTGTACTTCTTTGTTTTTTAACACACCTATTTTAGCACCAAAAAAAGAATCCATCTTTTCATATTTCCCCTTTTTTAACTCACTATCTTTATTTTCGTAGTTATCTTCATTGTTACAAGCAATAAATGCCAAATAAGAAAATAAAATCATTCCAATACCAACTAAAATTTTTCTTGCTTTCATAAACTTAAATGTTTGATTATTAATGATTTCAAAATTAAAATTAAAATTAAACTTAAACATATGCAAGTTTTTTATCAGTTATTTTCAAAGTTTATTTCTAAACCATACTTTTTGCCATTCTCTTTTCAAAATTAAAAAAGCAACTTGTTCTGCCAATTCTGAAATGTCGGAACCATCGAGTTTTTTAACTTCGGTTTCGGATACATCAATAATATAAAGCAGGTTTAAATATTCAGCAAATTTATATTGAATAAGTCGGTACACTTTTTCGTGTAATTGAATTTTCAACTCATTAGGTGAAGTACTTAAAGGAACATCAATCGGTTCATTGGCAAAATTAAAATCTTTGTTAAGTTGCTCAATCAATTTGAGGTACAGGTTTTCTTTTTCGGCTTCGGTTAAGAGGTGATCGGTTGATGTTGGAGCAAGATAATTCATAAAAAAAAGTTAGTCTTAAACTAGCTTGTAAAGATACAAAATAGAATAAGACTAACCGATTTCAATTGAATTTCAAAAAATACTTACTAATGCTGTGAACTTTTATTTTCCGGAAGCATTTTTAAATCCTGAATTTTCGATAATTATTTTTACATCTTTGGCTTGAGCATCAAGAATAGTTTTGCTGGCATATTGAGTTCCATCCGGTAAATCACTATAATTAACATTAAAAACTACTTTTTCTTTAGGGTCATCAACAGAAGTACTTACTTCTAAAGACATGATTTTTTGGTTTGGCTTATTCACAGTCACCGAAAGCATATCACTAGGCTCGTTATAATCAGGAAAACCGAGCTTAAACTTAGTGTTTGGTTCAACTATCTGAATAGTGGTTTTTCCGTCATTATAATTTTTTTGAATTTTTTCCGGAGCCGGAGGTAAATAGGTATGGATTTTTTCGATTGCTTTTTTCATATAATCGGACATTTCCTCTTTTTTGTTTTCAGCAATTTTTCCTTTTATTCCTCTCTTTTTTTCTGCTGGAGTTGAACCGCCTGTCTCCACTTTTGTTAACTTTCCATCCACAGCATAATAACATTGCTTTTGAATAACAGATTTTTGCTCACCTTTATAAAAAACCGTGGTGGTTTCAATCCATTCATACTTTTTAATTTTCTCCTTACTGTCAGCTAGATTTTTCTTAATCATTGCTACATTTTCTTTGACATCCGCTTGGGCTATCACATTTTGCATCCCAAAAAAGAGAAGCAGAACTACTACAAACTTTACTGTTTTCATTTTTTTATTTTTTAAATTGAAATATTAATCCGCAACAAATAATTAATTTTAATGAAGGTTAAATTAAATTTATTTTTTGACTTTTATATTATACTTTATAATCTCCTATAATTTATTTAATCTCCACCACCAATTTAGGAATGCTTCCGTTGAATTTCGATTTAGCTTCAGCACCAATTCTCTCCACTACCGGTGTCGCTAAATCAATACCAACATCTACTGTTTCATCAGCTGAAAATATTCCGGGTTGAGTACGTTCAATTCTTCCTTCGCCTACTTTTTTACCATCAATGTACAGGGTTCCTAAACCACCTTTTGCAAGTCCGCCACCATCATAAGCAAAATCAAATTTTACAGTATGTTTTCCTGGAGTTAATTTTTGTCCCGATTCTACCGTAAAACGTTGCAATCCAAGGAAGTTATAGTCATAAGCTAATGTACCATTTATTATATAAAGTGCCCATCCCCCAAAACGTCCGGCTTGTGCAATTAGAATTCCATTGGCTGTTTTGTCTGCTGAAATTTCAATATCTGCCGTGATGGTTTTTGATCTGTTTTTAACATTGAGAAAAGAGTTTTCAGGAATACCCACCATACCTTCAGCGAGAGTGAGCGAGTTTCGGTTACCTAAAAGTGTTGGACGACCCACTGCTGTAGCATCTAATCGTTCAAACATACGGTCATCTACCGGTAGTGCAAAACTTTTTTCTGCTTCCTTCATAAACAATGCTTGAAGTTCTTTTAATTTATCAGGATTCTTGGTAGCAAGGTTATTAACAAGGCTAAAATCAGTTGGCATATAATATAAATCCCAGATATCCTCTTGTAAAGGTCTTCTGGGTTTTTGCTCCCAAGGTGCTCTATGAATAGTTCGTGCATACCAACCTTCATGATACATTGCTCGGTTACCGGCCATTTCAAAATATTGGGTAGTGTGTGTTTCTTTGGCAGTAGCGTCATTAAATGAATAGACCAGACTTTTTCCATCCATCGGACGTTGAACTACACCATTAACCATTTTTGGTTCAGGCAAACCGGCTGCTTCTAAAATTGTTGGAGCAATATCAATTACGTGGCTAAACTGTGGACGTAAACCTCCATTGGCTTTAATCCCTTTAGGCCAGCGAATTGCCATGCCTACTTTGGTTCCACCTGGGTCTGAAGCAACTTGCTTAGTCCATGAGTAAGGCGTATCGAACATTACTGCCCAACCTGCTGCCATGTGCGGATAGGTTTCCGGACCACCCCATTTATCCACTTTTTTAAGCATATCTTCTACTGTTTCTTGAACACCATTGAAATAAGTCATTTCGCTGAACATACCATTAGCACCACCTTCGGCACTGGTTCCATTGTCGCCATAAACAAAAATAATCATCGTATTATCGGCCTGTCCGGTTTGTTCAACGGCGTCCAATAAACGACCAATTTCATAATCAGCCATATCTAGATATCCTGCAAATGTTTCCGCTTGACGGATAAATAATTTTTTTTCATTCGCAGATAATTTATCCCATTGCTGAATGGCTTCCGGTTTTGGTGCTAATTTCGTGCCTTTGGGAACAATACCCATTTTTACTTGACGATCCAATATTTGTTGACGCATGGCATCCCAACCACCATCAAATTTCCCTTTCCATTTGTCAATGTAGCTTTGTGGTACATGATGTGGAGCGTGAGTAGCACCCGGTGCAAAAAACATAAAATAAGGCTTATCCGGTGTCATTGCTTTTTGAAATTTCATCCACGCCACAGCCTGATTGGTCATATCATTCATGAAATGATAATTAGGATCATCGGGCAATTCTACCGGATGTGTTCCATCGTAAATAAAAGGTGCCCATTGATTGGTTTCACCTCCTAAGAAGCCATAAAATTTATCAAATCCTTGACGGGTTGGCCAGCGGTCGAATGGTCCGGAAATACTGGTTTCCCAAACAGCTGTTTCGTGCCATTTTCCAAAAGCACCTGTGCTATACCCATTCAAACGAAGCATTTCTGCAACGGGGGCTACTTCACCGGGAATTTCACCTGTACCACCGGGCAAACCTGTAGCCATTTCAGTTATAAAACCCATGTTATTCACTTGGTGATTTCGACCACTTTTGATTGCCGCTCGTGTAGGAGAACATACAGCAGTGGTGTGAAAATTATTGTAATAAATACCCTCGTTTGCAACCCTGTCAAATGAAGGAGTACTTACAGGACCCCCAAAAGCACTTGTGCCGGCAAAACCAAGGTCATCGAGCAAAACCAAAATCACATTGGGTGCACCTTCAGGAGCTTTTACCTCAACACGAACAGGTTGTGTAACATTGCGAACATCCAATTCTTTGGTGGTTTGTCTAGATGGCGTTTTAATAGGAAGCGAAGTCCTATCTAACTCAACTTTTTGAGTCGTTGTAGTTTTTTTATCCTGTGCATTTGATGATATAGTGGTTAAAACCAGTAATCCTGCAGACACAAAAAGAGAAACTAAATTAAATTTTTTATTCATTTTTTAAATTTTTTAAAAGTTAAACCCAAGTCGCAAAACAGCTCCGAAAGTGTCTACATCATAAACAAATCGATCGCTGCCTTCTCCATTGTCATAATCAATACCAATGTATCGATAACCAATAGAGGTTTGAAAAAGGTTTGAGAATCGGTAACCAATGTTGGCTTGTGCTTGCCATGTGAAATCGGAACCTAAACCAAATCCTCCAAAATCACCTCTAAACTGCCAATATATTTTTTCTGTAAAAACACCTTGAGTTCTGGCAATAATTATAGGATCTACCCAAGTTTGATCGATTGAAGCACTTCTGTCATTGATAACCGTTTGCAAATCAATTCCGGCTTGTAGATTGACTAATCGGCCACCTAAACCTAAATCAAGCCAAGGTTGAACTCGTTTTAATCCGGCAAGTTCCCAAGCGGTTTGTTGCATGGATACTTTTCCGCTTGTTATCAAAGTAGTTGGAACCGCATCTTGCTCTAAATCCATGTATAAAAAGTCGGAACTTATTGACCAATCGTCGTTGGTAGCTTCCAAATAAAACATACCGCCCATCTTCAGGTGCCCTAAAATATCCCCAACAGTTGCATCAACAGCTACTGTGGGTAACTCTCTAACACCGGTTTCCCCTTTCATGTTTGGAAACATCATATACACTTCACCCAAATAATGCCATTTTTTTGAAAGAGTATCATTTTGAGCGGAAACAACCGAAAAGGTTAGTGATAGTATAGTAATGAAAAAAACTAGAGTATGTTTTTTATAATGTTTAATTGCCTGACTCATTTTGTAGTATTTTTTTATTTATAAAATTGAATAATTAAAATTTCATTCCAATTCCAATCAAAAATGAATTCATAAAACCATCTTTATAAAAACTGTTTGACATATAAGCCCATTCATATTCAGCATTGATAAAAAAGTTTTCTTTAAAGGTTTTCATTCCACCTAATCCGAGTCCACCATAAAATCCGGAATCATTATCTTCAAGTCCAATAACTGAACCAGATCGGGTTAAATTTGAAAATTGCATCCCTAATGCTCCTTTGACAAACCCTTGGGCTGAACCTTTTCCAAAAAAATATTTAGGGGCATAATAAACCGGAATAGTATTGATTTCATATTTTGTTTGCCCAACTAAAGTAGTGGTTTCAGCAGAAGTAGAAATATAACCAAAAGAAAATCCATGGGCTACAGGTCCTTTCATTGGTCTGTATTCATAAGTTCCGTTAATTCTCCAACCGGTTGCATCATCACTGAAATCCTCAATATTGGCAAAGGCATATCCCCCACTTATGGTAAATAAATTTTCTTGTGACCAACTCAATAGTGATGAAAAGAATGCAATGAATAAAACTAATTTTTTCATAATTTTAAATTTAGTTAAGTTTATATTTTAGGTCCGAATTTAACTTGGATTTCCATTTTATAAAATGATAATTATCAGATTTGCAAGAATTTCCCATTAAATTGTGACTTTAGATAGTACAAATCAAATTTAGCCTCTTTAAAAGTACAAAAAAATACCTAATGTTAGCTATTTTTAATTACTCTTCGAATTTAATAATAAGAGAAAATATCTTTGTATTAATAAGGCAGAAAACTGTTAAAATAGTTTTATAAAAATCCCATTTCAAAAAGATCGGAAATAATATCCGCAATTTTCGGTTTATCAGTTTTAGCAATAATGTTCCGTCTATGAGTATTAACGGTATATGGACTTATGAAAAGTTTTTCCGCTATTTCTTTGGTACTTAATCCTTTTTCTATGAGTTTTATTATTTCAAATTCTCTGGTTGAGAAATTGTTGCCTTTACTTAATAAATCCTCATCAGGGTACTTGAAACAGGAAAGATTGTCTCCATGATAATACTGAAAACCATTTTTATTTTTGGTATACCAATCTATATTGTTAAGAATATTAATTAAATAAACTGATTTATTTAACTCGCAATAAAAAAAGTACAATTGATGGAGTATATTTGAATACTCTCCTTGACTATTTTGAGTTTTGATGTTTGTTGAAAATAAAGAGTGTGATTTTTTTCCAGCTAATAAATCTCCGCTTATTTTAAAAAGTTTTGTTCGTGCCTTTAATAATCGTGGAAGTTCATCCGGATGTGTTTTGTTGATGATGGTCTGTGGGTCAAAATCGTTTGGATGAACACCAATTATATCGAAGCTTTTCTTGCTGGTGAATATAATTTTTAATTTTAATAAATCCGCAAAATAGAAAAATTGATTATTTAAAGCCATCTGTTCTTCAAGATCCAAAATCAACGAATCAGATTCCTTAATTGTTGAGAATCCTTCCGGACTGTATGCTTCTATAAACTTAAAAAAAAGTGCGTAATCTTGTTGTTCCTTTTGCATTTGCTATTTCTAAAATTATTAAACAATTGTTAAATATAAGCATAAATAACCTTGCAATAAACTATCAAAAATATTTTATACTGTTCTTTTCATTAATTTTTCGCCAAATGATTTTAAAGCTATTTTTTTATCTTCTGATAGTTGCATTTTATTTAAAGTTTCAAATGCCATCTGGGTATAATCTTCTATAGCTTTTTGAGTAGCTTTTGATGCTCCTGTATGCGTAAAAATTTCTTTTACTGATTCAATTTTATCAGAATTGTCCTGTGGTTGAATGGAATATAAATGCAACAATTGTGCTTTTTCTTGCGGCTGTGCAAATTCAATTGCTTTGAGATACAGATAGGTCTTTTTATTTTCAATAATATCGCCACCCACTTGTTTTCCAAATGTTTCCGGATCACCAAAACAATCCAAATAGTCATCTTGTAACTGAAAAGCAATGCCTAAATTAAGTCCAAATTCATAAATTAAATCAGCATTTTCTTTGGATGTTTGAGCGATAATTGCTCCCATCTTTAAGGCGGCTCCAACTAAAACAGCAGTTTTATATTGTATCATTTTTAAATAGTCAGCAAGAGTCACATCGTCTCTAGTCTCAAAATCCACATCGTATTGCTGCCCTTCACAAACCTCAAGAGCTGTTTTACTGAATAACTTGGCCAAATCTTTAAAAATGGCCGGTTCATAATTTTCAAAATATTGGTAAGCCAAAATCAACATCGCATCTCCCGATAAAATGCCGGTATTCAAATTCCACTTTTCATGAACGGTTACTTTTCCTCTTCGCAACGGAGCATCGTCCATAATATCGTCGTGAACTAACGAGAAATTATGGAAAACTTCTACCGCTGTAGCTGCCGGAAGTGCTTTTTCAAAATTTACATCAAACACTTCTGCTGCCATTAATGTTAACACAGGTCGCATTCTTTTGCCCCCTAAACCTAAAATGTAATCAATAGGTTCATACAAGTTTTTAGGGTCGCGTAAAAAATGTTGTTGCTGAAGATAGTTTATAAAATGTTCCTGATAAGCTTGGATTGAATGCATATTCAATGAATAGATTGAGTTATAGATTCACAAAGAAAACCAAAAAAAGCCGAATGCGAAAATTGCTGGAAACATTCCATCTTTTAACAAATGTTAAATTTATGTAAATACTTTGGAAACTATTTTGGTGTTAAAAGTTTCCTTTTTACATTTGTCCCCGATTTACTGATAAAAAAATAGTGGAATATTTATAAAAACAATCTATTAAAACTAATTAATTATGAAAACCAAATGGATGATGGACCCAAATCAATCAGATATCTTAATTAAGATGAGACATTCGATTGTGGCTTATATGACAGGTACACAAAATAAGTTTGATGGATATGTTGAAATGAAAGACAATGAAATTGAAGCCGCATCAGTAGAGTTTTTGATTAATGTAAATAATAATGAAACAATATTGGAGCCTAAAAAAGCACATTTAAAATTGAATGATTTGTTAGATAAAAAAGAATATCCCATTATCAGTTTTAAATCTACCTCTTTTGAAAAAATAAATAAGAATATTAATTTTTTGAAAGGAAACCTTACCATTAGAAATATAACTAAAGTAATTGAGCTTGATGCTGAATACCTTGGAATCAAATCATATAACGGAACGGAAAAAGCTGCCTTTGAAATAACCGGTGATATAAATAGAAAAGATTTCGGTTTAGATTTTACTTCGTTTAATCAAGTCGGTTACCTATCAAGCGGAAATAATATTAAACTAATTGCAAATTTGGAATTTACAGTTTAATAAAATAAAAAAAATGAAAGAGAAAATTATTGCAAAAGCCACTGATTTGTTCCTAAAACTAGGTTTTAAGAGCGTCACCATGGATGATATTGCCGGAGAAATGTGTATTTCTAAAAAAACTATTTACAAATACTTTTGCAACAAGGAGTTACTCATTGAAGAGAGTACAGCGATGGTTCACAAAGAAGTGCATCAAATAATTGACAGCATTGTTGCCCAAAACCACAATGCTATTGAAGAAAATTTTGAAATCAGAAAAATGTTCAAAGAAATGTTCAAAACCTCAGATACCTCCCCAATATTTCAATTGAAAAAACATTATCCTGAAATTTATGAAACTGTAATGAACAGAGAAATAAATGAATGTAACACAATCTTTAAACAGAATATTGAAAAAGGAATTCAACAAGGTTTGTACAGAGAAGACATTCATGTTGAAACATACGTTGGCTTTTATTATACCTTGATTTTTAGCATCAATGGAAATATCAGTTCAGAAAAAGAAGCAAATAAACTTGAATTACAAGCTTTAGAATATCATACAAGAGCAATGGCAACTCCCCAAGGAATCATTGAACTTGAAAAGCAGTTACAAAACATCAGTCACTAACCATAATAACCAAACATGAAATTTAAAATAACTTTATTTCTATTTATTTTTGGCTTCACACTACAGGCCCAAGAAACCAAAAAAAGCTATTCTTTTTCACTGCAAGAAGCTATTGCACATGCTATTCAATACAATTACACTTCCATTAATTCAGGGCGTGACATTGAAGCTGCAAAAAAGAAAAAATGGGAAACAACAGCGGCCGGTTTACCCCAAATTAATGCAACCGTTGATTATCAAAATAATTTTGTGCTTCAAAAATCTATTCTTCCTGCTGAAATTGTAGGCGGGAATCCCGGAGAATTTGTAGAAGTTGCTTTTGGCACAAATCAAAACATGAACGCAAGAGCTACTTTAAGCCAGTTAATCTTTGACGGTTCTTATATTGTAGCCTTACAAGCCTCTAAAACCTACCTTGAATTTTATGAAAATTCAAAAAGAAAGACGGACATTGAAATAAAAGAAATGATAATCAACTCTTATGGTAATGTTTTGCTATCTGAGGAAACAATTTCAATTCTTAAAAACAATAAAGCATCCTTAGAAAAAACGCTTTTTGAGACAGATCAAACCTATAAAAATGGATTGATTGAAGAAGAAAGTGTCGAACAATTGAAAATAACTTTGTCAAATATAAACAGCAGTCTTAATTATACTATTCGCTTAAAAGACATCGCTTATAACATGCTGAAAATCAATTTAGGAATTGAAATTCAAGATGAAATTAGCTTAACCGATAAACTCGAAATTTTAAGTGTCAATAATTTAGACTTGGCATTTGCTTCTTCAGAATTTTCGGTTTCCAATAACATTGATTACACCATTATGACCAATTTTGTGGAACAACGCAATTTAGAATTAAAACTGGAAAAAAGTAAATATTTGCCTTCTTTGGGAGCTAATCTTAATTTTGGATACAATGCCTTTGCAAACGAATTTGACTTCTTAAATCAAGACCAAAAATGGCTTAATTATTCTAATTTAGGTTTAAATTTAAATATTCCGGTATTCAGTAGTTTTGGAAGAAGTGCCAGAACGCAACAAGCTAAAATTGCCTTAGATCAAGCCAAAACGGAATTAACCGAAGTGGAACAACGTTTAAAATTAGAATACCAATCAGCCAAAAACAAATTTGAATTTGACGTAGAACAATACATCAGTACCAAAGAAAATTTAAGATTAGCCGAACGAATTGAACGCAAACAACAAATTAAATTTTCTGAGGGAATTTCTACCAGTTTTGAATTTACAGAAGCTCAAAGACAACTTTACACAGCTCAACAAAACTACCTGCAATCTATGGTAAATGTGATCAACAGTAGAGCTGCCTTAGAAAAAATAACAACTAAATAATTAACGTATATACTCTATAAAAATGAAAAAAATACTTTCCATAACTGTTCTTTCTCTTTTGTTCGTTGCCTGTTCAGGTGAAAATAAAAACGGAAACCTTGACGAAATTATCCAATCAAAAGATGTAGCAAAAATTAAAGCTACCCGTGAAAGCGTTCATAAAGAATACGAAAAAGTAGCAGCCGAATTAGCAAAACTTGACAAAGCCATTGCTGAATTGGATACCAACAAAAAAAATCCATTGGTTCAAACAATCACGCTAAAAGATACGCTATTTACGCATTACATCGAAATACAAGGAAATGTTGACACGAAAGAAAACATCATGATTAGTCCTGAATATTCAGGTATTTTAACACAAGTAAATGTGAAAGCCGGTCAACGTGTTTCTAAAGGACAAGTTTTAGCCCGCATTGACGATGGTGGGATGAGTTCACAATTGGCACAAGCGGAAACGCAATTAGCTCTTGCCAAAACTACTTTTGAAAAACAAAAAAATCTTTGGGACCAAAAAATTGGTTCAGAAATTCAATACCTACAAGCTAAAACGGCCATGGAAAGCCAACAAAAAATGGTGGCTCAAATCAAATCGCAATTAAACAAAACCTTGGTAACGGCTCCATTTAGCGGTACAATTGACGAAGTGTTGATTGAAAAAGGAAAAGTGGTTGCTCCGGGAATGAATTTATTCAGAATAGTGAACTTAAGTAACATGTATGTAACCGCCAATGTACCGGAAAACTATATCGGGCAATTAAAATTAGGTGCTGTGGTTGATGTTTTTTTAAATTCTTTAGGTAAAAACTACAAAGGGAAAGTACGTCAAATCGGAAATTACATCAATCCAAATAACCGAACATTTGGTATTGAAATCGCTTTGCCAAATCCGGATAATTTATTACGCCCAAACCAAGTGGCTGTTTTAAAAATCGAAGATTATAAAAATTCAAAAGCATTATTGCTTCCTGAAAATATTCTTCAGGAAACAGCTGATGGAAGCAAAGTAATTTATGTAATCGATAAAATCGACAGTAAAAACAATGCAAAAGCAACTCAAAAAGCAATTGAAATTGGATATACTTCGGGTGCATTTGTTGAAGTAAAATCAGGTCTTCAAGTGGGTGAAATTGTCATTACCGAAGGTGGTAAAGCCTTGAAAGATGGTCAAACGGTAGAAGTAATCAAACTTTAAACTCATAAACAAAAAGAAACATGAGTATTAACATACACAAAAATTTCGCCATATCAACATGGGCCATCAACAACAAAATGACAGTCTATGTGATAACAGCCATATTACTAGTTGGCGGTTTGATTTCGTATTATTCAATGCCTCGCGAAAGTTTTCCTGAAATCATTGAAACTAAAATATACGTAAGTTCCATCAATCCGGGAAACTCGGCAGAAGATGTTGAAAAACTGATTACCAAACCTTTGGAAGAAGAATTCAACAACATTTCGGGAGTGACAAAAATCACCTCAAACACCTTGGAAGATTATTCCATGATTTTGGTGGAATTTGACGAAGATATATCCGTTGAAGATGCCAAACAAAAGGTTAAAGATAAAGTTGACCGTGTTAAATCGGATACCGAATGGCCAACGATTGATGGCGGTGGAAAAGTGGAACCCAATGTGTTCGACCTAAACATTGCCGAAGAAGTGCCTATTTTGAATGTTAGTCTTACTGGCGATTTTACATCAGAAAAATTAAAAGAATATGCAGAATATTTAGAGGAACGAATTGAACGACTTCCTCAAATTAAAGAAGCTGCTATTCGTGGTGCGGAAGATAAAGAAGTTGAAATTGCCGTTGACATGTATAAAATGGCTGCCGCAAAAGTAAGTTTTGACGACATTATCAGTAGTGTGAAATACGAAAATAAAACGGTTTCCGGCGGAAGTGTTTCTACCAATGGTATCAAAAAGAATATTCGCGTTATTGGTGAAATAAACAAACCGGCTGATTTAGAAAATATCATCGTTAAAAAACAAGATGGGAACGTTTATTTGAGAGATATTGCTACCATCGCTTTCAAAGAAAAAGAACGTACCACTTTTGCCCGTTCCTATGGAAAACCAGTGGTTATGCTCGACATCAAAAAACGTAGCGGTAAAAACATGGTGGAGGCTGTTGAGGGATTGAAAGTGATTGTTGACAAAGCCAAAGAAAATTATTTTCCCGAAGGTTTATCGATTTCTTATTCCAGTGACCAATCCACTAAAACTATTGCACAAGTTGATGATTTGGTAAACAATATCATTTTTGGGGTGATTTTGGTTATTGGCGTTTTGATGTTTTTCTTAGGTTTTAGAAATGCCATTTTCGTAGGATTTGCCATTCCATTATCCATGTTCATGTCTTACATGATTTTGGCCTCCTTTGGCATCACATTAAATACGATGGTACTTTTCGGATTAGTTATGGGACTTGGAATGCTCGTTGACAACGGAATTGTGGTAGTTGAAAACGTGTACACGTTGATGAGTCAGGGAATGTCACGAAAACAAGCAGCTATCGAAGGTATTGGTGAAATTGCTTGGCCAATTATTGCATCCACAGCAACTACTTTAGCCGCATTTTTCCCCTTGGGATTGTGGCCGGGAACGATGGGTAAATTCATGATTTATTTCCCTATGACCTTATCAGTAGTTTTATTCTCTTCTTTGTTTGTGGCTTTGATTATCAACGCCATGTTGACAGCTGACTTTATGAAACTGAAAGAGGAAGAATTATCTAAAAAAGCTTTAATCAAATTAAGTGGTTTTGTAGGAGTCATTGGCTTAGTAATGTTAGTTGCAGGATTTAATACAAAATCCGGTGGATTAAAAGGTTTAGGTAACTTAATGTTGTTTTTTGTAATCATGCTATGGATTTATAAATACTATTTGGTTCGTGCACAAGACTTTTTTCAACGAATTATTTTGGTATGGATGGAAACCAAATACCGCAATTTTTTACAATATGCCTTAACCGGTAGAAAACCGTTAGTATTCTTTTTTGGTACTTTTCTATTGTTAATTTTATCGTTTGTGGCGGTTGGAATTGCCAAACCTAATGTGCTTTTCTTCCCTGAAAATCAACCCAACCAAATCATGGTTTATATTGAATTCCCAGAAGGAACGGATATTAAAAAAACCAATGCTTTTGTGAAACAAATTGAACAAAAAGTTTACGCAATCGCTAATAAATACGTCGAAGACGGTGAAAATTATATGGTAGAAAGTGCCATTGCACAAGTAGGTAACGGCTCCGGAAATCCACAAACCGACGGTGGTGCTCAAAATGATATGCCTCATCGTGGAAAAGTAACACTAACCATGCGTGAATTCAAATACCGAAAAGGGAAAAACAGTTTGGAAGTGATGGAAGAAATCCGTTCAGCTGTTCAAGGATATGCAGGTGTTTCGGTCATTGTTGAAAAAGAACAAAACGGCCCACCGGCAGGTTATCCGGTAAATATTGAAATTTCGGGTGAAGATTACAACGCGATGCTTTTAGAAGCTCAAAAGATGAAGGATTATATCAATGAGAAAAACATTGCAGGTATTGAAGAGCTGAAAATTGATGTAAACAAATCAAAACCCGGTGTGGATGTAAAAGTTGATTTAGACAAAGCCGGTCATCTAGGAATCACTTCCGGACAAGTGGGACAAACATTGCGTAGAGCTATTTTTGGTGAAAAAATTTCTACCTATAAAGATGGAAAAGATGATTTTGAAATCAACGTTCGTTTACCGGAATCACAACGAAATGACAATAAATTAATTTATAATCAACCCATTACTTTCAGAGATCAAGCAACGGGTAAATTAGTACAAGTGCCAATATCAGCAATTACAAGCAGCGAAAATTCTACAACATTTAATACTATTAAACGTAAAAACCTAAAAAGGGTGATTACTGTTTACTCCAACGTAATTACGGGTTATAATGGCAATGAAATGGTAGAAAAAATCAAACGTGAATTAGAAGATTATCAAATTGGAAATGACATCAATTTTGCCTTTACAGGTGAACAAGAAGAGCAATCGAAAAACATGGGATTTTTGATATATGCTTTGTTAATTGCTTTGGGCGGAATTATTTTAATCTTAGTAGCTCAGTTTAATTCCATTTCCAAACCAATTATCATCATGGTTTCCGTTTTATTAAGCTTTGGTGGAGTATTTTTTGGGATGGCCTTTTTTGGTGATGATTTTGTAATTATTATGACTATGATGGGAATCATATCCTTGGCTGGAATTGTGGTAAATAATGCTATTGTATTAATCGATTACACCCAACTATTAATCGATAGAAAATTAGTTGAAAAAGGATTGGACGAAAATGGATTGTTAACCAAACACGAATATTTAGATTTAATCGTTGAAGGTGGTCGCTCGCGTTTACGACCTGTTTTATTAACGGCAATTACAACCGTTCTTGGTTTGGTGCCATTGGCGATTGGTTTGAATATTGACTTTTTCGGTTTATTCATTGATTACAATCCTAACATTTACATGGGCGGAGATAATGTGAAATTTTGGGGACCGCTGGCCAAAACCGTTATTTACGGATTAACATTTGCCACTTTCTTAACCTTAGTTATTGTTCCGGTGATGTTCTTTTTATTGCATAAAGGAAAAATTAAAGTCAAAAAGAAAAAGAAAAAAAATATCAATCAAATTCCACAAACAAATTAACCATTAAAACCACGTGAAAGCGTGGTTTTTTTTATCTTGCAAAAAATAATACATATGAAAAAAGCAATAACTTTATTAACTGTCCTTCTCTTTTTCAGTAATTGTCAAGTTGATACAGAAACACAAAATATAAAAGTAAAAAATCAATATTCAATCGATTTGCCAAAATCATTAGCTAGTGTGGATTTTTTACATGAAGATGCATCTCTTCAATACCAAAACATTTTAAGTGAATTTTACACTATCGTTATCGACGAACCCAGTTCTGATTTTGACAACTTAGTACTAGAAGATGCTTCGCTAAGGGAAACTTACACCCCTGATTTAACAGGATATTCCAAGTTGTTAAAAGACAATTTAGCGGCAACAATTAAAAATGGAAAATTTTCAAAATTTGAAGACACTAAAATAAATGGTAATCAAGCCAAATTAATGACTGTGAATGGAACAGTAGATGGGATTGATGTTTTTTACCAATTTGGATTTGTGAAAGGAAAAGATACTTATTATCAAATTGTCAATTGGACCGAACTCAAACGAAAAGATGATCATACCGACGCAATGGCAAAAATCATTTCTTCCTTTAAAGAAATAAACAGAACTAAAAAGAAAGTAAACTAAAAAGGGCTTCCAATTGGAAGCCCTTTTATTTATAATCAGTCAGTGTTAGTTTTTATTTACTTGAACAACTGCTCCTTGAGACCATTTTTTCACTTGAGCAACGCGACTATCAGAATAATCTACTTCTGCTAAATCCAATCCATTCCAAAAGAACCATTTGCCAACTTTCATCCCATCTTGGTATTGACCCATGGCTAGTTTATTTCCGTTTATATCATACGAAATCCATTCTCCATGTACTTTTCCGTCTTTATAAAATCCTTCTTGTTGTACTTGACCATTGTCATAATAATAAGTTGATTTAACCATCTTATTTACAATCTCATTTTTCACATTGTTTTCTTGAGCAAAAATTACTCCTGAAATTACTAGCATTGCTGCAATAAATAACTTTTTCATATCTTCTTCGTTTTAAGTAGGTTAACAATTACATTACAAATATATAAATAAATTTACATTTACAACACTATTTGGTAACAATTTGGTAACATTAGATGAAAACTTAACATTGGAAAATGGAATAAAAACAAAAAAATAACGCTAATGCGTTGTTTTTAAGATAATTATGTAAATTTATTTACTTTAACAAAGCATCTAATTTTTTTAGCAAATCGGGCGAAGAAGGCCTAGAAGCATCTGCTTCCACAACATTTCCATTCGGATCTATCAAAATAAAGCGAGGAATTCCTTGTATTCCGTAGTCCGTAACAAATTTTGAATTCCAATCGTTATCGGCAATTAATTGTACACCACCCAACTGTTTTTGATTCACCATGTTTTTCCATTTTTCATAATCCTTTTTTGCATCAATGGAGATACTCAAAAACACAATATTTTTACCATGATAAGCTGCCTCCACTTTTTTCAAGTGCGGAATTTCAGCTAAACAAGGTCCGCACCAAGTGGCCCAAACATCAATGTAAACATATTTCCCTTTAAAATCTGCCAATGTACTGGTTCCTCCTTTGTGGTTTTCATAGGTAAAAGAAGGTGATGCCTTTCCTACCATTTTTTTTGCTGCCATAGCACTTTCACGCATCTCTACAACCATTCCATACTCTTGATTTGCTCTTTTGGTCATTACAGTTCTGAAATTTTCATCTAATTTCTCGTCGCTCAAAAGTTTTGCATCACTGGCTTTTTTTGTATCAAATGCATTCTGAAAAGCAGTTTCATCATCAGTTGTAAAATGTTTTAGTTCAAATTGTTCATCATCCAAAGCCTTTTTTGCTAAGACATTATTTTCTAACGAACCGTTTCCTTTGTAAGCGATGGATTCATCAAATTCTTTAGTATTTAAAGTCATTAATAAATCATAACCGTTTTTTAAATATAATTGTGTGTATTCACTACCATCAAAAAATTGGTAAAAACCGGTAGTCACTTCAAACGTGTCTGTAAAAATTCCTTTATTATCAACGGCTATTTTTTTTATGAACTTTTGAGCTCCACGAATAGTAATCGTATCACTGACACGATTTTCAATCTTTGCAGTAAAAGTCATTTGTGCTACCGATGTAAAAGTGGTAAAAACAATAAGAATTGAAATTCCTAAGAATTGTAGTTTGTTTTTCATGATTAAATACCATTTAAGTAAATCAAATATACTCGTTTTTTTAAATATCAAATCAAAAAATAATTGAAATTAAGTAGTACTGCAACTGTTGAAATACTACAAGTATTGGATTTTTGTTTTACTTTTGCAAAAATTTTATTTTCAATGTATAGAAGTCATACCTGCGGAGAATTAAACAGCTCGCACATCAATACCGAAGTAACCCTTGCCGGTTGGGTACAAAAATCAAGAGATAAAGGATTTATGAATTGGATTGATTTACGTGATCGTTATGGTATTACACAATTAATATTTGATGAAAATCGTACCGAAAAATCAGTTTTTGAAGCTTCCAAATCATTGGGTCGCGAATTTGTCATTCAAGTAAAAGGAACGGTCATTGAACGGGAAGCAAAAAATAAAAATATCCCAACCGGAGAGATAGAAATCTTAGTTTCTGAACTCTCTATTTTGAATGTAGCACAATTGCCTCCCTTTACCATTGAAGATGATACCGACGGCGGTGAGGACATTCGTATGAAATACCGCTACTTAGATATTCGCCGTAATCCGGTAAAAAACAGTTTGATTTTCCGCCACAAAGTTTCGATGGAAGTCCGTAATTATCTTTCCAACCAAGGTTTTTGTGAAATTGAAACACCTTACCTCATTAAATCTACTCCGGAAGGAGCTAGAGATTTCGTGGTGCCAAGCCGCATGAACGAAGGACAATTCTACGCATTACCACAATCGCCGCAAACCTTCAAACAATTGTTGATGGTAGGTGGAATGGATAAATATTTCCAAATCGTAAAATGTTTTAGAGACGAAGATTTGCGTGCCGACCGTCAACCGGAATTCACTCAAATTGATTGCGAAATGGCATTCGTAGAACAAGAAGATATTTTGAATGTTTTTGAAGGATTGACACGTCATTTATTAAAAGAAATAAAAGGAATCGAAATAGATAAATTCCCAAGAATTACCTACGATTACGCCATGAAAACCTACGGAAACGACAAACCGGATATTCGTTTTGAGATGAAATTCGGAGAGTTAAACGCCGTTGCTCAACACAAAGATTTTCCTGTATTCAATTCCGCTGAATTAGTAGTCGGAATTGCCGTGCCGAGTTGTGCTTCTTATTCCAGAAAAGAAATAGATTCCTTGATTGATTGGATTAAACGTCCGCAAATCGGAGCTACAGGAATGGTCTATGTAAAATATGAAGTAGATGGAAGCTTAAAATCATCGGTTGATAAATTTTATGACGAAGCCGATTTAAAAAAATGGGCTGAAATTACCAATGCTAACCCCGGCGATTTAATTTTAATTCTTTCCGGAAAGGCTGATAAAACCAGAACACAATTATCGGCACTTCGAATGGAAGTAGCTACTCGTTTAGGCTTGCGTAAACCGGAAGAATTTGCTCCACTTTGGGTAGTTGATTTTCCATTGTTGGAATGGGACGAAGAGTCGCAACGCTACCATGCAATGCATCATCCGTTCACTTCGCCAAAACCGGAAGACATGAAATTAATTGAAACCGAACCCGGAAAAGTACGTGCCAATGCCTACGATATGGTGTTAAACGGAAACGAAATCGGTGGAGGTTCTATTCGTATTCACGACCGTGATTTGCAAAGTCGAATGTTCTCTTTGTTAGGTTTCACACCGGAACAAGCAGAAAATCAATTCGGATTTTTAATGAATGCATTCCAATTCGGAGCTCCGCCACATGGTGGTTTAGCATTCGGATTAGACCGTTTAGTAGCCATTTTAGGTGGACAGGAAACGATTCGAGATTTCATTGCTTTTCCTAAAAATAACAGTGGTCGCGATGTGATGATTGATGCTCCTTCCGTAATTGACGAAAGCCAATTAAAAGAATTACACATTAAATTAGATTTAAAATAATTCCATGAAATACATTATCCGAATACTGTTTATTATCATCCTTGGACTTATTGGCTACGGCTATTATTTAAAACAAACTGTTGGAAACGAGGGAGATAAATGGGTTGGATTGGGAGTTTTAATCAGTGCATTAGTCCTTATGCCCATTTTTTTATGGCATCGCTATAAAAACAAGAAATTGGAGGACTATATGTTCAAATTTGACAATAAAAAAGACGAAAAGACTGAAAATCAATAAATTTCACAAAAAAATAGTATTGAATTAACATTCGTATGTATTTATAGATTACCTTTGGCCATTATTAATTATTTTTATTATCACAATGCGTACAGGTACAGTAAAATTTTTCAATGAGTCTAAAGGTTACGGATTCATTACAGATGAAGAAACAGGAAAAGACATTTTCGTTCATGCAACTGGTATCAAAGCTGAAGAGCTAAGAGAAGGTGACCGTGTTTCTTACGAAGAAGAAGAAGGTAGAAAAGGTAAAGTAGCAGCTCAAGTAGCTGTGATCGAATAATATACATTATTTAGATTACCGAATGAATGACAAACGTCTCGAGCAATCGGGACGTTTTTTGTATTTCAAAGAACACGGATTTAAAAAATTGGAATAATTATAAAAATTGGTTTTGGGGCGTGCCCACAAGGGTCGGGCTTTCGCCACTCGCTTCCCGATAAAAATCGGGAGAGCTAAATAAGGGCTCTATCCCTCACGCAATGGGTGCTTCAATAAAAAATTCTGCTAACTTTACATCTTATTTTCTAGTATACAGAACACAACCTTCCATGAACTACCACTTCCGAAAAGCCCCTATCACAGATGCTCCTAAAATTTGGATAATTCTCCAGCAAGCCATCCTACGAAGAAAAACCGACGGTAGCAACCAATGGCAAGACGGTTATCCCAACCCGGAAATCATCCAACAAGACATTGAAAAAAGAATTGGTTATGTACTTACAGACGACAATATAATCATCGGTTATACAGCCGTTTTAATCAACGACGAACCGGAATATGAAAACTTGCAAGGCGAATGGTTGACTACAAGTGATTTTGTTGTTTTTCATCGGGTGGCGATTGCTCAGGAATACATCGGTCAAAACTTATCCAAAAAAATGATTGATTTCATCGAAGCTTTTGCTTTAGAAAACAACATCCATAGCCTGAAAGCCGACACCAACCACGACAATTTTGCCATGATGAGCATTTTTGAAAAATCAGGCTTTGTGTTCTGTGGCATTGTGCATTTCAGAGGTAGTCCGAGACGAGCATACGAAAAAGTGCTAAACGCTTAGAAATTAAAAATTATTGAATCCTTCTTGCCTCTTGCTTCTTACCTCTATCTTCTTATCAACATTAACATCCGTTCACTTCCAAAAAAAATAATAATCTACTAACTTTACAACATGTATGCTTTAGTAGATTGTAACAATTTTTATGCTTCTTGTGAACGTGTTTTCCAACCTCAACTGAATGGAAAACCCATTGTTATTTTGTCTAATAACGACGGCTGCATCATCTCCCGCAGCGACGAAGCCAAAGCGTTGGGCATTGCGATGGGAGCTCCTGAATTTAAAGTCCGTGACGAACTCAAACAAAAAAATATCACCGTTTTTTCTTCTAATTATGCTTTATATGGCGATTTGAGTAGTCGTGTCATGGCAATTTTAGGTCAGTTTACTCCCAATTTGGAAGTGTACAGTATCGACGAAGCATTCTTGAATTTTGATGGAATGAAGATTGACGATTATCAGCAGTATGGCTTGGAAATGAAAAAGAGAACGTTAAAATGGCTTAGTATTCCGGTTTCCGTTGGCTTTGCTCCTACTAAAGCTTTGGCAAAAGTGGCTAACAAAATCGCCCGTAAATTCCCAAAACAAACGTTGGGAAGTTATGTAATCGACACCGAAGAAAAACGCATCAAAGGACTAAAATGGACCAAAATTGAAGACGTTTGGGGTATCGGCTTTCGGCTAACCAAAAAAATGAAAGCCCAAAATATTCATACAGCATTCGATTTTACATTACCACATAACGAAACTTTTATCAAAAAAGAAATGGGCGTGGTGGGCAACCGTTTGCGATTGGAATTACTAGGTCAATCGGTATTAGAACTCGAAGAACCCAAAGACCGCAAAAACATCGCCATCACCCGAAGTTTTGATGGCAACATTACCACGTTTGATGAAATGAAAGAACGGGTTTCTACCTTTGCTACCGTTTGTGCGGAAAAGCTTCGCAAACAAAAATCATGCTGTTATGGCGTAATTCTTTACTTGCGAAAAGACAAATACAAAGTGGATAAGCCAAAATATAATTTTTATAAAATGGAAACTTTGCCTTATGCCAGCAACTCAAGTATAACCTTAAGTTCGGTCGCGGTAAAAATGTTGAAAGAAATTTTTGAAGAAGGTGAAATTTATAAAAAGGCCGGAGTTATCGTTACCCAAATCATTCCGCAAGATCAAAAACAATTTCACTTGTTTGAAGAAGAAAATCCGAAACACCAAAAAATCATGGAAGTGATGGATGCCTTTCACAAAAAAACCGGCGAACGAAAAATCCGTTTAGGCAATCAAGACTTGCAACGGACTTGGAAAATGAAACAGAATTTGCTTTCGCCAAAATATACGACGGATATTCGGGATGTTTTTAAAGTAAATTGTAGCTAATATTTAATTTTGTGAACTTTGTGCCTTCTTTGTGCTCATTTTGGTTAAAAAATATGACAAAAACGAAACTTACCTTTTTTATACCGGATTTAGAAAATCCCATCGAACTTCCGTATATTAAAGCAGGGATTAAGGCCGGATTTCCGTCACCGGCAGCAGATTTTGATGAAACAAAAATTAGTTTGGATGCCGTTTTAGTAAAAAACAGAGAAGCTACTTTTTATGCCAAAGCTTCCGGAAATTCAATGATTGGAGCCGGAATAGATAACGGTGATATTTTAGTCATCGACCGAAGTTTAGAACCCCGAAATAACAAAGTGGCCGTTTGTTTTATTGATGGAGAATTCACCGTAAAACGCATCAAAATAACCAAAGAAGGTGTACTCCTGATGCCTGAAAACAAGGACTTCGAGCCCATTAAAGTAACCGACGAAAACCAATTGATTATTTGGGGAATTGTAACCTATGTAATTAAAAGGCTTTAAAAAAAATCCCCCTCCGCAAACCACTTGCCGGAAGGGGATCAACCACTAAAACTAATTTTCCAATTTTTTACTTTTTCAAATTAAAACCAAACCGTAGCTACTCCACTACTCGTGGCTGTTAATAGGTTTGAGTCGTTTGGTCTACTTACAATGGTTAAATAAGCATTTTTTACCTTACTAAATTTAAGCACTCCGGATTGAGCATCTTCCGGTATGACTGTTTTGATGGTGCTTGTTGCTGTTTCCACCACAAGTGTTACACAACTATTACCTCCGCCTCGATTGTTAATATCAATAAACAAAGTGCCATGACTAGTGGCTTCAAAGAGTTTTTGTAAATTATTGTTTTTTTCAACACAGAAAGTTCCATCATTAATTACTAAATCTCCTCCTACTTGTTCTCTTAATGATTTTCCAATACTGTAATTTATAGTTGTTTGATTGTTTTGACTGTAACCATTGATAAAGATGAATGTTAAAGCTATAATTAATCCGATTTTAATTTTCATATACATTTTGATTTATTTGTTTTCTATTTTTTCTAACCGTTCTAAAATTGATTGATATTGTACTTGAAGTTGTTGTTTAAGCAAATCGATTTCCTCTTTTTGCTTTTCAATCACCAATTGCTGTTCCTGTGTCGCCTTTATCAAAACCGGAATCAAATCACTGTAATAAACCCCTAAAATAGGCGAAGTCACTTTTTTGCGATTGCCTTGTTCATCAACTTCCCAATCCCAATCGCGAACTACTTCAGGAAGTACTTGTTGTAATTCTTGAGCAATTAATCCTAGTTTTGTTCCGCTACCGTCGTCTTTTTTCCATTCAAAACTCACCGGGCGGAGCTGCATTAGCTCATCTAAACCATATGTCAGGTTTTGAATATTTTTTTTCTCTCTAGCATCACTGGTATTGATGGTGCCGTTGGAGGCGAAAAGCGTATTCCAACGATTTGCTCCTTGTCCCAAACTAATAGTAGCATCAGTCATCGGCATAAACCGTACCCCTTGAAATTGGTATAAATCATTCACCGTAACTAAATCATCGCCACTGTTGCCAATGGTTAAATTGGCACCAATATTGTAAATACGCCAATCGGTATTAGCGGCAGTATTTCTAAAAAAATCAAGAGCCACGTTGGATGTTGAGCCTGTTCCGGAAGTATTGGCTATTCGAACAGCGGTTAATCCGGCAGGACCGGAAACGTGCACCTTTTGTAATGGATTATTGGTTCCGACACCTAGATTACCTGCTGGTGTTAAACGCATCCGTTCTGTGCTATTGGGATTAAATAAAATAGCACGACTGGCAGAGTTGTGACCGATTTCTAAACCGTTATCATTTAACTCAAAAGCACCTGTATAACCACTGGTACTGTTTGTACCAAAAGTAAAATTTCCATTGGTGTGGTTCATCCTCACTAAGGCATTTGGCACATTGATATCCATACCACCGGCATTGCCACCACTTACATTGGTACTGCCAAAAAGAGCCATGGCTGCTCCATTGGTACTACTTCCGGATTGCGGACCAAGAAACATATAGTCAGTATCATTTTGATATAAAAGAGCCGCATTATCGGCTGAAAAACCATTGGTAAAGATAGATTTTCCAAAAACGTGAAAGCGTTCCAGTGGAGTTCCACTTCCAATACCAATATTTCCTTTACTGTTAATAATCATTCTTGTTGATGGACTAGTTCCTCCAATTGGAGTGGTTTGAAATTGTAACATCCCAGGCATACTATTTAACGCAGGTGTTCCATCTATTCTCGCATTTATAGCCGATGAATTGACAAATTGTGTCCCATCATAACCTGAAAAAAAAAGATTTGAAAGATTTCGATTCGATTCAGATATTGTTGGTATTGCAATGGTCCCTCTAGAACCACCAAAATAGATTGAAACTGGGTCTCCAGCTGCATTTGATGCTTGTAAAACAACATTATTTGTTGATGATTCTGTTGCAATATATAGCTTTTTAGAAAGACTTGTAGAACCTAAATATACCGGATTAGCTCCGTTGTTTCCAATTTCAATACGTCCATCATTTTTTATTCTAAAATTATCGTTGTTATTTGTTTTTAAAACTAAATCGTTGTTGTCGGTTGTGCCAACAAAATTTGTTGCTGGATTAGTTCCTGCATTTCCTGATAAACCCCAAGCGTTAGCAGAAGCATTTTGCCATGTTGCCGTTCCATTCGCATCACTCGTTAAAACTTTACCTGCGGCTTGGTTGCCGTCTACCATACGGATGTTTCCTTCAACGTGAAGTTTAGCTTGTGCTGAATCAGTTCCAACGCCTACGTTTCCCGAGGGTGTTAATACTAATTGATTTTGATCACTAGATGTTCCTAAATAAAAGTTTGTTGGCTCTTGATTAATGATTCCTGCTTCACTTGTACCGATAATATTTCCTAGTATCATTCCATCATTTTGAGTAATTCCTGTAGAAGAATTAGTTAATTGAATGAAAGTTTGAATACCTGTTGGATTATGAAAATGCAATCTATTCTGCGGCGTTGATAACCCTACACCAACATTCCCATTCTTCAAAACCACCATCGCATCGCTTCTTTCAGCGTCATCTACTACATTGTCATTATCAGCATCTATAGCATTTCCTATTGCAAAAAGCCTGTCGGTTGAATTGGCAGTTCGGAACTGTGTATCACCATTAGTAGACGTTGTGTAAGTGGTAGCTCCAATTCCCAAAACAGTTTCACCAAAACTAAAAGCGGTATTGCTTTTTCCAAAAGAAGTAGAAGTGCTACCACTTGCAATAGTAGTACTACCGAAAGCTGTTGAGGCAAATCCACTGGCTGTATTTCCGGCTCCAAATGCTGTTGAACTTTGTCCACTGGCTGTAACACCAGAACCAAGTGCAATAGCTCTAGGGCCAGAGGCTGTAGATAAAAAACCTAACGCTACAGCATCCTGAATACTGGCATTAGCACTTTGACCAAAAGCAAAAGAACTTTGTCCAGATGCTATTGCTCCTCCGCCAAATGCAAATGAGAAACTCCCACCCGCATTACCACCTGCACCTGCGAAAGCATTACCGCCAGTGGCAATTGAGTTTCCAAATGCAACAGAACCGTTACCTATACTTGCATCATCCCATTTTGTTCCCGTAACTGTTCCCGCTCTAAAAGCAGCTTTTCTCGGATTCCATACCATTCTAGTCCCAGCACCTGAAGGAGCTAAAACACCAGTTCCAGAAGTTCCTGTGGAAACCAAACCATCTGTTCCATTAATTAAAACCGCTCCAGAATCTGCTGTTATTGTTTTTCCCAAACCGGCTCCACCAAAATCATAGGCTTGGTCTAAAGTACCTGTATCATTTCCTTTTATCGGAACCCAACTCGTTGTTGGATTATCCCAATAATAAAACCCGGGTATATTGGTTCCTACCGGTGTAGTCAAATAAACCAACATCCCTTGTTGAGCAACCGTTGGATTAGTAGCCGGAAAGGTGTCAATTTTAGGAATTAAAATTCCATCCGTATTTGACGGCGTGACTTGATTGCTCGACTGAATATCAAGTTGGGCATTTGGCGTTGTGGTGTTGATTCCTACTTGAGCATGAACAAAAAATCCGGTAAAAAAAAGGAAAATAAATAAATAATGTTTCATCATTGGTGTGGTTTTTACAAGTTTCAAAACACCTAGATTTTATATGGTTTAATTAAAAATCAACGTGTTGCGTTTTAGCTTATTTAATAAAATAAAATTCACTCTTTTTAACCAACAAGACAATACGATTTTAACCGTACTCAATAATAAAAGGACAAGGCTAAAATTTCTACGTAAAATAAGGGTTCACGGAAGATTCGCTCAAAAACAGTTACTTTTTGTTTGAAATAGGCATAAAAAAAATACGCCATTTAGCGTATTCCCCTTTTTAAACAAAATGAAAATATTTTAAAATTATAACGGAATTGTAATAATGGTTAAAAGTCCATTATCTGTTTTTACTGTAAAAGTTCCCTTTAAATCTTCAACCCTATTCTGAATGTTTTTAAATCCATTTCCAAAAGCATTCGCTTTGGTAATTCCTGTTCCATTATCTTGAATCGTAAACTGAAGTTGTTTATTTGTTTCCAAACTAATGTGTAAAACCACTTTCGTTGCTTGTGCATGCTTTAATGTGTTATTCAAAATCTCCTTGAGGGCATAAAATAAATTTTTCCGTTGTTGTCCATTCATTTTTATGGTTTCTTTATTTTTAATGGAATTTTGAAAGACAAAAGAAATGGGCGTTTCTTCAAAAAGAGTTGCTCCATACTGTTTAGTATATTCACAAAAATGCTGAAGGGTATTGTGCTCGGTGTTCAACGACCAGATAAAAGCATTGAGACGCTGGGAGATTTCTTTTCCGGTTTGGTTAATTTTAGTAGCTAATACTTTTTGTTTCTCATCTGAAGTGCCATTTTTCAGCAGTAGGTCGGCATGAATTAAAATACTGCTCAAACCACTTCCGATATCGTCATGTAAATCTTTACTGATTTCATTTTTTTGATCAAGTAATGTTTGCTGAATTTTATTTTTTCTTCGAATAATAACGATCACTAAAGAAAGAATGATAAGTGATAATCCGGCGGCTATTAATTGCAAAAAAGCATATTTTCGTTGCTTTGTTAATTCCTCAACTTGAAAGGTCAGCAATTTATTCTCATTTTTTGCATACTGTTCCGTTATATTTTGAATATAAAAATTGCCTTTCAGTTGAGTTTCATCATCAATGGCTATGATTTTTTCCTGCACAAAAGCCACTTTATCGGTTTGATTCCTCTTTTTGAAAACAGCCAAAGCAGTTACATAAAAATAGCGTTGGAATGTGATGTTAATGATTTTTTGATCCATTAAACCCATGCCTTTTTCAAACCAATGGTTAACTAGTACTGGATCGTCAGATTGACTTTCCATCAAATAACTGAAATTCAACAATACAATATCATAATAGTTACTATTAACCGCAGAATGAATACTTTTTTGAAAATAAAACAAAGCACTGTCTTTCTGGTTTTTAGAAAGATAAATTTGTCCAAAGGTTTGTTCTATATTAGGAATACCTCGTTTACTGTTGTTTTTCTTAGCAAATGTATATGCTTTTGCATTATACCAAACCGCAGAATCCATCTCCTTCAATTTGAATTTTGATTGGGCAATATTATTGTAGATATGTTCCTTTTGAATAAGGCTTCGAATATGTTTTCTATTCGACTTTTTAGGGAAATAATTTCTTGATTTCCACAAAGATTGTTGTGCTTTTTCCAACTCATTAATTTCAAGTTGATTAATCCCTAAAAAGAAATAGGCATCCGCAATAAGTAAGCTGTCTTTGATTTGCTTTGCATTTTCTATCGCTTTCTCTGCTTCATTGGTTCCAAACTGATACAATCCCATGTAATAAAAAAGCTCCGACTGCAGACTTTGAATGAATACAGCCGTGCTATCAATAACTTTTGGAGACACTAAATCTTTCGTTTTTTCCAGCCATCTTTGAGAGGACTCAATATCATCTGTTTCCAGAAAATACTCGGCTAACAAAAAAGATTGTTTTATACGACACTTTTCCGTTTTACAATTTTGAAGATTTTTCAATAACGGTTGATCAACGGAATGTTGAGCCCATCCAACTAAGCAAAAGAAAAAAAAATAGAATTGCAAAATAAATTTCATTGAGGGAAGGAATTATCGTTTTAAATATAAATTCACCGCCTCTACTCGAGTATTTACATGTAGTTTTTCGTAAATATTCTGAATGTGTTTCCGAATCGTACCGTTACTGATTTCTAACTGAGCGGCTACTTCTTTATTCATTTGCCCTTTTGCTAACAATTCTAACACTTCCCTTTCACGGGCAGTTAATGATTCTGTAATCTTATTTTGGGATTCCATTTTAGAAAAACTCGCCACCACTTTACGGGCAATACTACTGCTCATAGGGCTTCCTCCTTCAAATAACTCGTCTAATGCTCCAATAATTTTGGCTGGACCTTCCGTTTTTAAAATATAACCACTCGCACCGGCTTCCAAACTTTGAAATATTTTTTCATCATCCTCATAAGAAGTACACATCAATACTAATACAGAAGGGCAAATACTCTTGAGTTTATTCACACAGATAATTCCGCTTTCACCCGGCAAATTAATATCCATTAAAATAGCATTTACAGTAAGTTTAGGCAATTCTTCTAAAGCCAGCTCCGCATTTTCAAAACTTCCGGCCAACTCATATTGATCCGTAAATTGAATCATCATCCCTAATGCTTCACGCAAGTCCCTGTCGTCTTCCACTATGCCAATGCGTTTTTTCATTTTACTAAAATTTACTATGCAATATTAAAAATAGTAATTCTTTTTTGAAATACGTAAATAGGCGTAGTAAAATAAAAAACTACTTATTGGTTAACGATTGGATTTTTAAGAAATTTTACTACATACACTCTAATCGCAATAAAAAAACCTCCCATATCTGAGAGGTTTTGTACCCGGAGTGGAAGTCGCAAATCTTAATTTTATAAAATTAAAATTCCCTCTAAAAACACCTTTAAAGCCCTATAATTAATGGGTTACAAAGTTTTTAAAAGAAAAAATAATTAAGATAAATTAAGTCAAATTCAATTTAATTAACTACTTTTCGGCAAATGTTCGGCAAAATAAAGTATGAATTTGAAATTTTTTATCGTTAACGGCAAAAGTAAATACACCAGTATTCACATTAGGTTTTGGGACAGTAATAGAATTGACCAAAAAACCAAAACTGGCATAGCAATTTCACCTGATGATTGGTCTTCTTCAAAACAAAGATTAAAGCCAAAAGCGACAACAACCAATAAAGACTTTTTTAACCATCAGTTAGAACAGATTGAAAGATACGTAATTGATAAATATAACCTTGATTATAATTCAAAAAAATTTATATCCGATAAATGGTTAAAAGGAACTGTCGAAAACTTTTTTGGAAGAGTAACCGAAACTAATAATCATAAAATCTACTTTGTTGATTGGGTAGAGTTATTTGTTAAAAATGCTCCTAAAAGAATTTATAACGGTAAGCCTATAACAGACAGAACAATTAAAAATTACACAACAACACTTTTAGACCATGGAATAGATTTTGTCAGAACAGGAAATAACAACGCATCGAAAACCCCAAGTGTTAATAACGTTTCATATCAAAATGATGCCCTTATAATACTTCAAAGCAATACTAGAATCGCACATGACAAACAATAAATTATGAAACTAGAAATAAAAACTTTTATATCTTTAATATTATTTATTTTGTTTGGTTGTAAAACTAAACAAGATACAGTAAATAATGAAAATTGCTTTTATAATAAAGATGGATTTGTATATGTTAATTTTTATAACATATCAAATGAACCAAAACTAATCCCAAACATTTCTAGTATAGTAGATGAAAGTTTCTATATATTAAATATTAAATGATAATTACAATCTTGTAAATGACACACTATTTATTCAACTCGCAGATAAGAGAAATATTAATATTTCTGATGGAGATTCTGCTAGCATTGTCAAAATCATCGATAGTGTATCAATGAATAAAAAAAAACGAGTTCAACAAATTTTTAAAATTAATGAAAAATTTAATGTAATTTCTCTTAATCGCGATGGTAAAAAATCATTTTTTAATAAATGTGTTAATACTCAATAATTAATGATGAGCGGTTATGGGTAGTGGGTAATGTATCAAACTTTTTGGTAATGATTTTAGATTAAAAAAGCTTTTGATAATCACCGATTAAAAAATTCGCTAATATATAAAGAAACAACCTTAGGGTTGTTTTTTGTATTAAAGACACTTTTAAATCAAATTAAATAGATTCTAATGCTTAACTAACCCGCAACTATTTTACTTTGATTCGCAGGTACTCGTTATCAAGTCTCAAACAGCCTTAATAGGAAGAGGAACACCTACCGCCCTTACTATTAGGGGTTTTTTGACAGTAAAATCAATGATTCTCGTGCTAAAATGTTAATGACTAAAACGGATAAACTCATCTTGAATAAGCTTGACAAACCAATTTCGGTTGATGGGATTCATTCGGTAATTGAGCTGTTAAAAGGTTTGTTTCCTGACAGGAAACTGAACCCGCAGACAATCCGCATGAGCGTTATTTGCAATTGGTTAAACGAACGAAAACTAACATTGGAACAAACGCAAGAACTCTCGGGGCATAAGTGTATTGGAACTACGGAGAAGTATGTCAAGTCGGATGCTAAAAACGAGCAGGAATTGATAAATCGATTTTTTCCTAAATTGTAATTAAATAATATTTAACATTTTAAATTATACAATATGTATAATAATTGTTATTTTTGTTTCAATCAATTAAAGGTTAATGAAAGTAAAGATATTGCGTGTTAAAGATAATTTACTAGTCGATGCAGATATATTAAGTTCAAAGATAGTAAAAATTAATCTTCCGTCAATAGTTGATGGTTGGAGGTTTAATTTTAAAAAACATTCTAAAGAAAGTCGGTTTCAAACCTACGTTTTAGTTTGCGAGGATTCACCTTCAATTGTAGAAGGTTGTTTGATTTTTGAGATGAAAGACAAGATTGAACCTTACATGGCTTTTGTTGAAATTGCACCACACAACAGAGGAAAACTTAAGAAATACGAAAAAGTGGCAGGTTGTTTGATTGCATTTGCTTGTCGGTTGAGTTTTATGAAAGGTGATGATACTTACAGAGGTTGGCTTGCGTTTGATGTGCTTGAAGAAGACAAAGCCGATGAAATCAAACTTATGGCAGTGTATTCAACAAAGTATAATGCTTTAAAATATGGTGATACGATGATGGTTATACCGCCAGTTGGAAGTGAAAAATTAATAAATGAATTTTTAAATTAAACGTTATGAAAAGTAAAGAGATTACAATCGAGAATATTTGGAATGACAAAAAGAAAAGTGGATTAAAAGAATTTATATCTACAAATTCTACAATGCAATCTAAAGAAAGAATGCTTACTAATAAGCTACTTTCAATACAATATAAATTAGAAGATTATATTCAAAATGATAACGATGAGCAAGTTTTAAGAATTCTTGACTTTGTAAAAATGTATCTAAAAGAGCTACGTATTACAAAAAAAGAACTTGCAGATTATTTTGAAATGAAAGATAGCAATCTTCACAAATATTTTTCAGGTGAAAGGAAACTAAATGCTAAAGTGGTTCTAAAACTAAGCACATTTTCCCATACCAAACCTGAGCAATGGTATCGAGTTCAAATAAAAAACGAATTAAAAGAACTCAAAAAAGAAAATATTGAAAATTATAAAAAGTACGATTATCGTAATTTAGTTGAAATCTAAAAGAAATAAAAATTAAAAGCCCTCAAAACGAGGGTTTTTTTATGCTCAAAAGTTAGGAAAACAATAAGATTAATTTTATTTTCGTTATTCAGAAAATGAAGTTGGATCGTTCTTATTTGATAAAAAGTTGAGGTGCTTTATATGGTTTAGACAAATTTCACAAAGACGTATAAGTATAAGTACAATGGGAAGGAATGGCAAGACGAGCTGGGGCTTAACATGTATGACTATGGAAATAGAAATTATGACCCTGCTTTAGGTAGGTTTATGAATATGGATAAATTTAGCGAAAAGTACTATCATCTTAATTCATATCAGTACGGTGCTAATAATCCAATTCTTTATAATGATATTAAAGGAGATAGTATTTTAATTTACTCCAAGCAAGATAAAGCCCATATCAAATATGATAATGGAAATCTATATTCCTTTAAGGTTTAAATTTTATTTTAGTATTGATTTACTGTGGTTAAATTGTAGATTTTTTTCATCACTAATTATGGAACATTGTCCTGAATTGGAGGCGGTGGTATTACTCTATTACAATCTGAATTATTACCTAAATATATTGATAAAGGCACTAACTTAATTATTTCTATTTTTTTATTGTATTCTATATGGTTAAAACTCTTACCATATTTTTTAATTGAATATTTCTCTCTAATTGAATCAAAATTAGTTAAAGAAATATTCAAAAGATTTTCTAATTTTTTTCTTAAAGCTAAATCATCCTTTAGTTTATTTACATCTAAATTGATTAAAACATGTGATTTAAATATCATATCATTATTTATACTTTCTTTAAATGAATTCAAAAAATCATCATTAAAATTATTTTCATCATACTTACTATTATTTAATAAAACATTATCAGACTTTATTAAGCATAATTCTAAATAATTCTTAGAGGGCATTGGATATTCATAATCTAAAAGCTCATATAAGAATATAGATTTATTACTAGTCTTATCTATAGAATCTTTAACTTTTAGATATAAAAACTGATTTTCAGTTAGTTTTTCCAAACTAGCTTCTATGTAAGTTATATCTAATTTATCTTTAGAATAATTTTTATTCAAACCAGTTTTACTCATTTTATCGCATGAGAAAGATATTGACAAACAAAAAAACAATATACAATAAAATACTTTTTTGATGTTTTCCATTTTAAAATTTATTTATGTTTGATTTGTTAACTGGGTACATTTTGGATGGCTCATAATTGATACTTTTATAGTCTTTAGGTTTAACTTTGTTATAATTATCTTTACTCAATTTAGGCATGTAAATGAAAAATTGTGCATCAGGACTTACTTCTAAAGTTCTCCTGTAAGAATTTATATCATTACCGCTTGGTTTAAAATCATCCCATGATAAATCAGTATGAGCGTGATAATGAAAAGCTAAAGAATTTCTTTCAAAACCTTTCATGTGATAGAAAGTTGGTGCTTGGTCGTTAGAGTGAAGTGTTCCAATAATCCAATTAATACCAGATTTAGTGTTATTTCCTTGTAAAGCCCACTCAACATTTGTGTTTTCAGACATAAACTTAAAAACTTTTAAGGATTCTGCTGTGCTTTTTGTTGTTGCACTACTTCCTTTCAAAACTTCTTTTTTATCAGCATGGTGTTTTTGTACTAAATCTGGGTTTTTTTCAGCTAATTGAGGCAATATTTCTTTATCATTAACAGTAATTGGAGCAACGCTCTTATCAACAGAATCATTGCTGTTCAATTTAAACAACCTATCAGGCTTATTATCTGTAGGTCCGATTTGTTTAACTTCGCCTTTATTATTAACTCCAAAATCTGTCTCTAACATTCCGTCAGGGTCAATAAATAATAATGGATTATTATAGGCATATCTATAGGGAGTCCATCGTCTGTCTTCTTCAGCTTTAGGGTCAATATTCATCCATCTACCAATTGCGGGGTCATAATTTCTCGCACCATAGTCGTAGAAGTTAAGCCCTAGCTCATCTTGCCACTCCTTCCCGTTGTACTTATACTTATACTCTAAATATGTTACTTCAAGGTATTTTTAAGAACGTTTGCTTTGAGCTATCTTTTATCAAATATATTAAAAATTTCCGCAAAGGCATTGACATTAGCGGAGCATTTCATTGGACATTTTGCAAAACCAGATTATTATTTACTACATGAAATTACCAAATTCTCCACCACTAACTTTGAAATACGTGGTGTCACTTTTCTTCATTAAATTCGTTTTAACCTATTTTCAAATGTAAAAAAGGCAAACTATACAGCTTGCCTTTTGGGTTAAAATATTATTTAAGTATTGATTTACAAATGGTTAAATTGTGGGTTTTGGTACATCACTAATTATGGAACATTACCCAATTCAAATAGTTAATTTAAAATGGTTGTAAAATTGTGAATTTGTTCATTACTAATTGTGGTACATTACCTACATTACCCCAGCTTCATTTTTTTAAAGATTTTTAATACAAAATACATAATAATTACATTAAATACAATTGCTATCAATGTATTAACTATATGACTATTAGTTATGGTAAAAACTTGACTAATTAAAACATCCAAAAAGCGAAAAATCATAATAGCAATTATACTTCCAATTAAAAAAAATATGGGTAATTTATCTAAATATTCACCAAGTCCAAAAAATTAATAATCATGAAGACAGATTTTATTAAAATTTTTATGTCCACTTTGTTTGGATATTCCATATTAACAATTTTAAAATGTCTTCATGATAGATCGGAAGAGC
>NZ_PNJW01000010.1 GCF_013822155.1 Flavobacterium sp. | reverse complement strand
ACTCCAATTAGTTCTTTGGCTATTTGCTTTTGCAATTGTTATGTTATAACTCTCAAACATTTTTAAAAATTGTCGTTCATAATTATTATCTTTTTCAAATTGTTCACCAATTATATCGTCATAATCATTTTGAATATTTATTAATTCACATCCATCATATTCATCAGAATGAATTATACTTTCCATTTTATTATTAAATTCTGTTACATTATTTATTGAAATAGCATACAATTGCTCTACACCAAAATCATCTTTGCACAAGAGCAAAAAAGTAGCTAAACCATTATTATGTGTTGCTATACGCTTTTGAGTATTATACAAATGTAAAACATCACTCCAAGAAAACATTGGTTGTGTATTAAAAGGATGAGTGTGTATTGAACAATAAATATCGCCTCCAACTGGAATATCAATTTGATTATTATTAGTTGTTGATGATACGTAAGATCCTCCATATTCACCAGAATCATTTTTTCGATATACAACCCCTTTTTCACTTTCTTGATTTAGCCAAGGTCTTATATTATTAATCCATGGATTAATATTAGTCTTAGCTGGGTTGAATAAATCTTTTAATTTAACGCATGGTTCATTTTCTACATATTCTTCCTCCTTGGCGGAATCGCAAATGTAATCATGCTACCATCACCCCTCTGGTACACAATCGTCGACATACTATTTGCATACATTCCAATGGCCTACCTAGGTGGAAAATACGGAAGTAAATAGAAGAATAATTTACCTGGTTTTTTTAACCTCTTCTTCTCTTTTAACCACATTACGGGCCACTTCAATTTTAAACTTCTTTCCCTTCATCTTCTGGTCTTTAATCCGATGAAGCAAGTCATTTATTTTCGAAGATTTAACCGCAGCAAACGAAACAAAGTCTTTCACCTCTAACAAACCGATATCCGCTTTGCCCAACTCACCAACTTGTGAAAAGAAACCAACAATATCCATTTTATTCAACTTGTTTTTCTTGCCACCGCTAATATAAACCGTTTGAAATTCAGGTGCTTTAGGAAGTTTTGAAGCATGCTCAACAGAAAAAACCGGCATCTGATAATCCAGATAATCCGCTTTCTTCTCCCCTTCATGATAAATTATATACGCCGTCCCTGAATGTAACATTCTCGCAGTACGGCCATTACGATGCGTAAACTCCGCTTCTTTACCCGGCAAATGATAATGAATAACATGCTTCATTTCAGGAATATCTAATCCCCGTGCAGCTAAATCAGTCGTAATAAGATAATTCACACTACCATTTCTAAACTGAATCAAAGCACGTTCCCGTTCATCCTGATCCATTCCTCCGTGATAATAGGTCGTAACTATTTTCCGTTGATTCAATAATGCACTGATACGTTCAACAGCTTCGCGATGATTACAAAAAATAAGTGCCGCTTCTGAATTAAGTGAACAAAGCAATTGAAACAAACTGTTCATTTTATCCTTCTCTTTCGAAACAACCATCCGAAGTGAAAGTTGCGATTGCTCCTCATCTTCCGGAATAAAATCAATCACCGTAGGCGATACCACCCCGGTATAACCTGGAATAGCAATACTAGCCGTCGCCGAAACTAACACACGCTTATTTACTTTAGGTAATTTACTGATAATAAAAGCCATTTCATCATGAAACCCCAATTGCAACGACTTGTCAAATTCATCTAAAATCAACGTTTGAATAGCAGTGGCATCAAACGAACCCCGTTCAAGATGGTCTGCAATTCTACCCGGTGTACCAATAACAATTGCCGGCGGCTGACTTAAGTTTCTAATTTCAGTATCAATAGAATGTCCACCATAACAAACATTTACCTTATGCCCTGTAGCCATTTTTTTCCAAACCTGTTCAATCTGCAACGCCAACTCTCTTGATGGAACAATGATTAAACACTGCACCAATCGAACATCTGGGTCTAACAAACTCACCAAAGGCAATAAAAAAGCAACCGTTTTTCCGGAACCCGTCGGGGAAAGCAAAAGTGTATTTGGATTATTTAAAATGGTTTCCTGAGCAGTTTCCTGCATTTCATTCAGCTTATCAAAACCTAAATTCAGAACAACATTCGTAGAGCGAGGATTTCTTATCATGCGGCAAAGGTAAGTTTTTTTAAATGCTCAATCACGAATTAAGAAATTGTTAATGACTGACATAAAATAAAAAAGGTGGAATTGCTTCCACCCTTTTTGCCCCAAATCTACCATGAACTTAACCTACTTATGCTATGGTGAGCCAAATATATAGTCATGATAGTTATAAAAAAAATAATTCTGATGAATGAACGGAATAATCGATGAAATGTTAATTTGTGGTCGAAACCTAAACTATTCTTCTTTTTTAGAACTGTATAAAGACGCAACTATTCCAACCAACAAAGCAAGAGCAATAAATCCAAGTGAAGCCCATTCCGGAAATTTAAAACTATGAACGAACAACATTTTAATTCCCACAAAAGTTAGAATAGCAATTAAACTATATTCCAACAATTTGAATTTATCTAACATATGAGCCAAAAAGAAATACATCGAACGCAACCCTAGAATTGCAAAAATATTAGAACTAAACACCAAAAAAGGATCCGGAGTAATCGCTAAAATTGCCGGTACACTATCCAAAGCAAATAATACATCCATCAATTCAATCACAACCAACGCCACAAACAAAGGAGTCGCCGCCGTGATATGTCTTCGTTTAACAAAAAAATGCTCGCCATCCATATGCATGGTGATGGGCACAACCTTTCGAAGGTTTCGA
The DNA here is from genome assembly GCF_013822155.1 of Flavobacterium sp. GTDB lineage: Bacteria > Bacteroidota > Bacteroidia > Flavobacteriales > Flavobacteriaceae > Flavobacterium. Next base: position 69,986 of record NZ_PNJW01000010.1, on the reverse strand, counting down.
TATACAAATGATTTTTTCGGATTGAACTGTTCTTCCTCTTTTTTAAAGAGCATCTTAGCCGCAGTAAACAACAAAAACAAGCCAAAAACATAAGTCATCCAACTAAATTTGTTTATTAATATAACACCAAAGAAAATCATCAATCCTCGAAACAATATAGCTCCTAATATTCCCCAAAACAAAACCCGATGTTGGTATTTCTGCGGAATTTTAAACGATGAAAAAATAACTGCAATGATGAATATATTATCAACACTCAAAGAAAGTTCAATCAAGTAACCCGTAATAAACTTCATAGAAGCAATGGCAGGAGTATAATTTTCAGGATTGTTAACATAATTGTGTTGATACAACCAATAAATCAATCCGGAAAAAACAAAGGAAAGCGTGACCCAAATTGCAGTCCAAATTCCCGCTTCACGAGACTTGATGATGTGTGGTGTTTTATTAAAAACACCTAAATCTAACGCTAAAAATAAAATGATTGCAGCAATAAAAAGAATCCAAACAGTCATAACAATAAATTAAGAACACAAAAGTAGTAAAGGTTTACCCAAGTACGACATCGTGTAAAATAAAAAAGGTGGAATTGCTTCCACCCTTTTTGCCCCAAATCTACCATGAACTTAACCTACTTATGCTATGGTGAGTCAAAAGTATAGTTGCCGTTTCAAATAAAAAAATAAATCTGTTGAAAACATAGAATAATCGATAAAGTGCTTTTTGACAATTTGAGAAAGGTTTAAATCAATTTTTATTAGACTTCAATCGTTTTCAATTCTAATTTTATTTATATTTGAATTCGGTATGATTATACCCTATATACCTCATCATTAACTTAAAAAAAATAAATTATGAAATTAATCATTGTTCTGTTGTTTGCCTTTATAGGAATGAATGCAGCGTTTGCTCAAAATCCGTTAGATAAAGTTGCTAAAGATGCCAAAACTGTTTCTACTGATGCTACAAAAGCCGCAACCAATTCGTTTGATGTTTCTTCAATCAGTACGGAAGTTGTGAACTCACTGACTAAAAACCTAAGGCTAACTAAAGATCAAAAACCTGCGGTTACATCATTAGTAAATGATTTATTAAACAAAAAGAAAGACATTTTACCAACAGCTGCTACCAACAAAAAGGATTATGACGCAAAAATGACTTCTATCCGCAATTTATTTCCGGAAAAAATGAAAAAATTAATCTCTGCTGACCAAATGAAATTGTTAACTGCCCTCATTCCAAAAAGCAATACTACCAGTAATGTGTTATCAAAGATGTTATATTAATATCACATTTTTATAAATAGAAAAAAGGTGAGCCGCTAAAAGTTCACCTTTTTTTGTTTTCATTTTTATTACAAATCATCGTTATTAATTGAACAGACAAAATAAAGTCGGTAATCATCACTATCTTATACACTTATTTAAGAAGCTTTTAGGAGTTTTACAGAAAATTAAACTAATTTTGCAAAACAATATAAAAACCCTTTTATCAATGAAATTAAATACCTTTTTTGCCTCGTTATTTGTTTTTGTCAGTACTATTTCTATTTATGCACAAAACATTTCTTCAGAAAACATTGATTTTCTTATTCTAAAACAACCCAAAGAAACGATTGACGTTGCTAACCGATTACTAAAAGTTACCGTAACGTCACCTTATAACGTCACTGCTGATGATGTTATCAAACAATCAAAAGTTGATCATCAAGCTGCTTTAGATAATTATACTACAGTTGTGGCCAATAGTGAAAAAGAATTTCAACAAAAACTAAAAGATTACGATCAAGAAGTTATCAAAGCAAAAGAAAAATTTGAATTAGAATCGGCTGAATTCAAAAAACTTTCCTTGCTCGAACGTATGTCAATGACAGACCAAGGGAAGAACCCACGATTAGTAAATCCAACAAAACCGGTTTATGTAAAACCGCTCCCACCTGTTTATCAAGAGCCTAATTTAAATAATTACATCATTGTGGACAACAATGTATTGTCTTCACAAATCAATGTGGAAGGATTTAACAAAGAAGGAAATTATTTAGATGTTGCTGTGGATATTCGTGGCGTACAATTTCAAGATAATGCTGGGCAAACCTTTGCCAATCAACCTACAACGTTAGTGGTAAAAGTAAACGGAGTTGAAAAAATAAATACTAAGTTTTTTCAAGAATTCAAATTTGTTTCTTCTTCACCTAGCAATAACATCAACAAACCATTAGAAGAAAAAAATCATTTAAATAAAGTAGTGGCCTTTTTAAACCAATATTTAAATGATAATTACGGATTCCAATCTATTAAAAAAACAGTAAAATTGGATAAAGTAAAAAACAAAGGGCAATATGATGATTTAGAAAAAGCACATATTTATGTAACAACCAATTTAAAAAAATTACAACCTTCTGAACCGGAACGTAGTGCTGCCGCAATTACCGGAATGCAAAAAGGAATTGATATTTGGTTAGAAACATTAAAAAAAGTAGACTTTAAAAAAGATTCAAAATCTGATTTCAATGCAAAAATTGGTGAATACATTTACTTCAATTTAATTCGATTGAATTTAGCAATGAACAAAAAATCGGAAGCTGAAAAATATTTAAACGAATTACAAGAAAACCTTATAACGGTTAAACTTAGCTACGATGAACAAAACGAATTAAAAGCGTTGGAAAACGAAATCTATAAAAAATAAATCAACATGAAATTAAGAATAATTGCGTTCCTTTTTCTTTGTGTTTTTGGAAACACTTTTGCTCAAACACCTGAATGGGGAGAAAAATTTGATTTTGACCCAAAAAATGAATTAGAACCAAAATTCGTTTTGACAGATAATTACAATTATTACTTATTAACCGTAGTGAATAAATACGGGATGATGTCGAGTAATCAAATTATCCTTCGAAAATTTGATCAAAAAAACGCTTTAATGGAAACCATAACACATCCTTTTCCAGTATTAGAAGGTGGCGGAACTTTGCATAATTTTTTGGGTTCATACGCTATTGGAACTGAAAAAGCAGTAGTTTTTACACAAAGTTATTCAGGAAAATCAAAAAGAGACGAGGTATATCAACACGTTTTTGACAAAACATCTAAGAAATTCACCAGTACGATGCTTATGGGATTTCCTATTGTATCCAATTCAAAATCGGGTGATGTTAAAGTGAAACAATCACAAAACGGTGCTTTTTTTGTAGTAAACTACAAAGCAGCTAATTCCAAGAAAGAACCGGAAGTAAACAATTTAATGGTACTTAACAGCACTACATTAGATGTTGCTTGGAAAAAAGAAGTAACTTTCGCTAATGAGTTCTTTACAGCTAACTTAGTCGCTACCAACTCCGGAAAAGTAGTATTGGTTCGCCAACCCTACGGTTATAAATTAGACAATTATTTAGTGGCTGTTTCTGAAACAGAGCAAACCGATTTAAAAGTAGGTGAAAGTATCAAAATTCATGAGCCCGTTGCTATTTCAATTGGAACGCAGGATTACTTGCTTGCAATGAATTATCCCTCAAAAGGAGTACGTCGCGGTGACTTTGGTGATTTAATGTTATATGATTTAAGTTCCGGTACTATTTTACAAAACAATAAAATAGATGGTTTTAATTCGGTTACTAAAATTGAAGAGGTAAACTTTCGCACTATTTTGATGCAAAACAATGAAATTGCCATTTTTGCTGAAGCGAAAGTTGATGCCACACCAAAACCAACTCCGGGTTCAACAGGTTTTCCGGTAGAAAAACACACATTTGGTCCATCTTACTTAATCACTTTAAATTTTGAAGGTATTTTAAAATCAATCAAACCAATTCCGGTAAGTACAACCGGTGAAGCTGATTTATACCATTCTTTTGGATTAGTTAATGCAAAAGGTGATTTGTTTGTTCAAACCGGATTAGAAAATGGTTTTTTCAAATGGAATTATCTTTTTAATAATGAAAAATTAGCTCATTCAATTATTTTTGGATATTATGATGATATTAATTCAACAAGAAAAGTCACTTATGTAAACCAATTGGTTCATTATTTCCCCGACACCCAAAAATTTCTTTTCGCTAAAATAACGACTACTGACAAAACACAAATGTCAATGGGAACATTTACTAGTATAAAGTAAAAGTTGTTTAATAAAACGAACCGATTAAGTTTAAAGAAATCTTTAAATTTAATCGGTTTTTTTATGCTTACTAACCAGTTGTTTTTTGGTATCTTCGTTTCTTAAAATCAAATCATTGAAACTCATCTCCTTTTTAGCACTTCCTGAAAACGAACAATACCGCATCCTCTTTGAAAAAGGAGCGGTAGTGGCCGAACGACTTGAAAAGCCGGTGATAAAAAAATTATACAGTTTACATACTTTCTTTGTTGAAGTGCATTTTCACTATGGCACCGAAGAAATACTATTTAAAAAAGTTTTCAAAGCCGGTGAATTGTTAGATAATTACCTTAACGATTTTAAGATTCCAAAATCTACTTAACCTAAAAAGCTTAATAATACCCCTGCTGCAATAGCACTACCTATAACTCCGGCTACATTGGGTCCCATAGCATGCATCAATAAGTGATTAGTTCTATCGTATTCCAAACCAATAACTTGCGAAACCCTTGCACTATCCGGAACCGCAGAAACTCCTGCATTCCCTATTAAAGGATTAATTTTATTACCTTCTTTCAAAAAGAGATTAAATATTTTACAAAACATTACGCCTCCAAAAGTTGCAATTATAAATGATACTGCACCAATGGCAAAAATCCCAACTGATTGTCCTGTTAAAAATGTGGTTGCTTGTGTTGAAGCACCAACGGTTAAACCTATTAAAATAGTTACTATATCAATCAATGACCCTTTTGCAGTATCCGCTAAACGTTTAGTTACACTACTTTCTTTTAACAAATTACCAAAAAACAACATTCCCAATAAAGGTAAACCACTAGGTACAATAAATGTAGTTAACAACAAACCAAAAATAGGAAACATAATTTTTTCATTTCGTGAAACAACTCTTGGCGGTTTCATACGAATTAATCTTTCTTTACTAGTTGTTAACAATCGCATAATTGGAGGCTGTATCACAGGAACGAGTGCCATGTATGAATACGCCGAAATCGCAATTGCTCCCATTAATTCAGGAGCTAACTTTGAAGAAAGAAATATTGCAGTAGGTCCATCAGCACCACCAATAATTCCAATTGCTCCAGCTTGTTCCGGTAAGAAACCTAAAGCCAATGCTGCCATATAAGCACCAAAAATTCCTAATTGTGCTGCTGCACCAATCAACATAAGTTTCGGATTGGAAATCAAGGCTGAAAAATCGGTCATTGCTCCAATACCTAAGAATATTAATGGCGGATAGATACCCTTCATTACCCCAAAATAGAGGTAATTCAAAACACTGCCTTGTTCATAAATTCCAATTTGTAAACCCGGATAAAACGGAATGTTTCCAATTAACATTCCAAAACCAATGGGTACCAAAAGCATGGGTTCATATTCTTTAAAAATGGCCAAATAAATAAAAATCAGACCAATTAAAATCATCACACCATGACCAATTGTAAAATTTGCAAAAGCCGTATATGTAAAAAACTGATGCAAATGCTCTGCCAAAAAACTCCAGAAATTATCCATGATTTATGATCCTATTGTTAGTAAAATATCACCTTCCATTACAGATTCTCCTGCAATGAAGTGGATTGCTTGTACCACTCCAGCTTTATCAGCTTGAATACTGTTTTCCATTTTCATAGCTTCTAGGGTAATTAACTCTTGAGACAAATTAACAACGTCTCCAACTTTTACATGTACTTTTAAAATCACACCGGGAAGTGGGGATTTAATGGTTCCTCCTCCTTTTGGAGCTGATGGACTACTAGTTTTTGCAACAGCTTGTGAGGAATCAGTTGAGGGCACTGCTACTGAACGAACCAATTTAGGCGTTTTTGCAACAGATGATTTCTTTTCTAATTCCACCTCAAAGGAAACTCCATTTACGTCTACAATGGCTTGATTTTCTTCGATACTGTCGATTTTTACATCGTAACTGTTTCCGTTTATTTTAAATTTATATCTTTTCATGTGTGATTATTTTAGTTCTTTTCGCATTCCGTAAATTTTTGAACTCCATGGAGAATAATTACCGTTTACTTTTTTTATAGTTAGCAATGCATTCTCGTGATCATGTAATTCATTTTGATACAAATGCAAGGCCATTGCAATGGCAGCTCCTAACTCTAAAGTTTGCTGGCTTTTGGTATTTGGAAGTTCAATTCCCTCTACTTTTTTTTGCGACTTAGCTTTGAAATCATAAGCAAAAAGTTTGGCAATATTCTTGAATGTTATGTAGAGAATAATCAACGATAGAAAGACTACAGCCATAGCTACCATTGTCATTCCAATCCCATAGGGATCTAACTTTGCAAATTCAGCGGCCGCTTTATGGCTCACCGGTTGTTGTACGAGCAATAACGTATTCATCTTACAATGGGAGATTAGAATGTTTTTTAGGTGGATTAACCACTTTTTTTGTAGCAAGCGATTGTAAGGCACGAATAATTCTGAAACGTGTGTTTCTTGGCTCAATCACATCATCAATATACCCATAACTGGCTGCATTGTATGGATTTGCAAATTTTTCTTTGTATTCAACTTCTTTTTCCACGATAAATTTGGCTCTTGCTTCAGGGTCTTCAATTTGCATATACTCTTTTTGGTATAAAATTTCTATGGCTCCTTTTGGTCCCATTACAGCAATTTCTGCTGATGGCCAAGCGTAGTTAATATCACCCCGTAAATGTTTCGAACTCATTACATCATAAGCTCCTCCATAAGCTTTACGAAGAATTACAGTCACTTTTGGAACAGTAGCTTCGCCATAAGCATATAATAATTTTGCTCCATGAATAATAATCCCTCCGTATTCCTGAGTTGTTCCTGGTAAGAATCCCGGTACATCAACTAAGGTGACCAACGGAATATTAAAAGCATCACAGAATCGAACAAATCGGGCTGCTTTTCGAGAAGCATTATTGTCTAAAACACCAGCTAAATAACTAGGTTGATTGGCCACAATTCCTACAGGCATACCGTTAAATTTAGCATAGCCTACAACAATATTAGGAGCATAATGACGGTGCACTTCAAAAAATTCATTTTCATCAGCGATGGCATGAATAACATCTTTTACATCATACGGTTTATTTGGATTTTCAGGTATAATTGTATTCAATTCATCCACTAAACGATCGATTGGGTCAGTACATACTGATAATGGTGGATCTTCCAAGTTGTTTTGAGGTAAATAGCTTAACAATTTTCTTATTAACAATAATCCCTCCTGCTCATCTTCCGCTACAAAATGGGTAACCCCAGATTTTGTTCCGTGAACCATGGCACCACCTAATTCTTCATCGGTTACTACTTCACCGGTTACTGTTTTCACCACTTTAGGACCCGTAACAAACATGTAACTGTTTTGTTTTGTCATCATAATAAAGTCGGTCAAAGCGGGTGAATATACCGCACCACCGGCACAAGGTCCGAAAACAGCAGAAATTTGCGGAATAACTCCGGAAGCCATGATGTTCCGTTGAAACACTTCTGCATAACCGGCCAAACTGGTTACACCTTCTTGGATTCGTGCTCCTCCACTATCATTAATTCCTATAATGGGTGCTCCCATTTTAAGAGCCATATCCATGACTTTACAAATTTTATTGGCAAACGTTTCAGATAATGAACCACCAAAAACAGTAAAGTCTTGAGAGAATACATAAACCAATCTCGAATCAATTGTTCCAAAACCGGTTACAACTCCATCAGACAAGTATTTTTGATTTTCAAGTCCAAAATTGGTACAACGATGTGTTACAAACATATCAAACTCTTCAAAACTACCTTCGTCTAAAAGCAGTTCAATACGTTCGCGAGCGGTAAGTTTACCTTTGGCATGTTGCGTATCAATACGTTTTTGACCTCCACCTAATTTGGCTTCAATTCGTTTATCTAATAATAATTTAATTTTATCTGTACTTTCCATAAGAAAATGAATTACAAGTTTTTATTTTCACACAATTCAAGTAATACTCCATGTGTCGACTTTGGATGTATAAAAGCAATATCTAATCCTTCAGCTCCTTTTCGTGGAGTTTTATCAATGAGTTGCACCCCTTTTTGATCAAGTTCTGCTAAATTATTTTCAATACCTTTAACAGCAATGGCAAGGTGATGAATACCTTCTCCTTTTTTCTCAATAAATTTACCAATTGGTCCCTCAGGGTCAGTAGATTCTAATAATTCGATTTTTGATTGACCGATTTGAAAGAAAGCGGTTTTTACCTTTTGCTCTTTTACTTCTTCAATAGCATAACATTTTAGTCCGAGCATGTTTTCCCAAAAGGGAATGGCTTCTTCTAAACTTTTTACGGCAATTCCTAAATGTTCGATGTGAGATAAGTTCATAGTCTGTCCTTTAAATTATACAACAAAGTTATTCCGATATGAAACGGGAAAATCTGATAAAAATCAGGTTTCTTGTATAAAATTAGACAATTATACCTTTTAAACAAGGAATTTATTAACTATATCGATTTCGGTTTGAAACTTAAAATTTTAATTTTACCAATTTGCAAATGAAACTCCAATTCCAATTGTTGTTTGTTTATTATTATAATCAATTAAAGTTTCACCATATCCTTGAAAAGCTTGCAAGTGCCCTCGCAAATGCCCTTTTATTGGAAAAATATAATTTAGTTGAACACTTCCGCCTTGAAATTGATTGAATGGATGAGTGATGACGGTATAAAATTGATGACGATTGTAGCTATAGGACAAATTAAGTTCACCATCTCCAATATAATCGGTTATAGCCGGATTATCATCTTTTTCGCCATCGCTTAAACGAATCCACGGCCTAACAGATACAATCCAACTGTCAATTTCGTATGAAAGATCAAAAATAACACGATTCCAACTCCGTGAATACGGTAATTCTCTACCATTGGATTGATGAGTAAAAGAAATACCTATTGATTTAAATTCACCGGTAAATGCTTTTATGTGCAAAGGATATTTAAAGATGATTTCCGGTTCATAATTTATTTCCCGAAAAGGTCTCGAAAGTGCTTCATTATAAATCTGCCAATGAGCAATTTGTGTATAACCAACCCAAAGATCGCCTTTACCCCAAAAAATAGATTGCAATAATTTGGTTTTTAAACTTAACTGAAATTTCACTTCCACAATATCATAATCAATTGTTTCCGTTGCTGAATTAGTAGGGTTTTCACTTTGCGGTTTTTCATTTGGATTGCTTGTCCATCGGGCCGGAGCTACATAAATCGACTTATAGGAAACTAATCTAAAAGTTCCTTTTTTATCAATTGAATCCAATTCCCAACGTTGAGAATACGTTTTAGAAATAATATCATTCCCTTCAAAGAACCCTTGTCCAAGAATATTATTAGTATATATCAATACAATAAATAAAAAACCTACTCTTTTCATAATGCTTCAATTGTTTTCCGAAGGTAAGCAATTGAAAAGCTATTAACTTACACAATTATGCTTATTAGCTTAATCCTGAAATCACTCCTTGATCGTCAATTTTAATGTTTTCTGCGTTAGGTATTGTCGGTAATCCGGGCATTCGCATCATTTCTCCTAAGATTGGTATGATGAATCCGGCACCGGACGCGATTTCAAATTCACGAACTTTCACCGTAAAACCAGTTGGACGACCTCGTTTAGATTCATCATCAGAGAAACTTTTAGGTGTTTTTGCCATACAAATCGGAAAATTATCAAAACCGAAACTTTTTATTTGTTGTAATTGAGATTTAGCTTTTACAGAAAACTCAACGCCCTCTGCCCCATAAATTTTTGTAGCAATTACAGTGATTTTATCTTCCGGTGATTGTTCAAAGGAATAAAGTGGTTTGAAACTACCGGTATTCTCTTCTACTAATTTAACAAGTTGTGTGGCTAATTCAGTCATTCCTTTACCTCCATCTGTAAAACCTTTTGCAACAATTGCCTGAGTTTGATAACATTGACACAACTCTTTTACCAATTGAATTTCTTCCTCTGAATCATTTGGAAATGCATTTATAGCAATTAAAGGATTAAATCCGAAAAGTTTCATGTTTTCAATATGTTTCGCCAAGTTATCTAATCCGGCTTTTACCCTACTTTCTGAAGGCGAGTTATAATCAACCTTATTTGCACCACCATGATGACGTAATGCTTTAATTGTAACCACTAAAACAACAGCATTTGGCTTAAGCCCGGAAACAGCACATTTAATATTGAAAAATTTTTCTGCTCCTAAATCGGCACCAAAACCGGCTTCTGTAACAACATAATCACCTAAAGATAAACCCATTCGAGTGGCAATAATTGAATTTGTACCTTGAGCAATACTGGCAAAAGGTCCACCATGTAAAATAGCAGGATTTCCTTCGAGGGTTTGCACTAAATTTGGTTTGATTGCGTCTTTAAGCAAAACTGTCAAGGCATCCGTTGCCTTGAGATCACGAGCAAAAATCGGCTCTCCATCAAAAGTATTTCCTATGTAAATATTACCTAATCGTTCTTTTAAGTCCTTTAAATCATTACACATACAAAGAATTGCCATAATTTCTGAAGCCGGTGTAATATTAAACCCATCCTGCCGAGGAATGCCATTTGCAGTTCCGCCAAGACCTACAATAATATTCCGCAAAGCACGATCATTCATGTCCATTACTCGTTTCCAGACAATTGTTCGGGGGTCAATATTCAGAGAACGGGTTTTGCTTTGCAAATTATTATCAATCAAAGCGGCTAAAAGATTATTGGCTTTTTCAACGGCAGAGAAATCCCCTGTAAAGTGAAGATTAATATCTTCCATTGGAATAACTTGAGAATAACCACCGCCTGCTGCACCGCCTTTCATGCCAAACACAGGTCCGAGAGAAGGTTCGCGTAACACCGCAATTGCCTTTTTACCAATAGCATTTAAGCCATCTGTTAATCCGACAGAAATGGTTGTTTTACCTTCTCCTGCCGGTGTTGGAGTAATTGCTGTAACAAGAATCAATTTGCTCTTATTCAGATTTTTATAGTCAATTAAGTGAAGTGGTAATTTAGCTTTATATTTCCCGTAATATTCTAAATCGTCATTAGATATATTTAGTTTTGCAGCAATTTCTTTTATGTGCTGAATGGGTGTTGCTTGGGCAATTTCGATATCGGAAAGCATATGATTTTATTTTACGGTATCGAAGGTAAGAATATTGTATTTGTATAAGTATGATAATTATCAATTCTCTTTTATAATTATAAGTTAAACCAAAAACATAAAATTGATGCTAGATGTGTTTCTGAAGAAATACCATTTACATTCTCAAATCAATAAAACATTTGATAATCAAAACTAAATTCCCAATTTTATAGTTTGTGAATTGAGTTTACCGGAAAAAATCGGTGTTCTTTTATTAAAAAAAATTGAATAATCAAGCATTTCGGCATCATTATTGCAACAATTTTTCAAACAAAATGCAAAATAGATTACTTTAATTTTTTTATTTAAGCTATTTAAAAATTTTAGTTGTAAAAATCAATACAACTTATCTTTATTAATGTAACAATTAAAAGATGACTTATGATTGCTTTATTGGTTGACTACTTGACTATTTTTTGCTGTAAAAGATTTATATTTAAGCCTTTTATCAAATTTCATTTATAATGAATTACAACTATCATTTTCAATAGTTTATATTTTGAAATTTAATTAATAACAATGAAAAAACTATTATTTTTATTTTGTCTTATTGGAATTTCAGGATTCAACTATTCTCAAACCATCACTATTAAAGACAAACAATCGGGAAAACCGATTGATTTAGTCACCTTGTCCAGTGAAGATCCAAAAGTATTTACCATCACAAACACCGGTGGCCAAGCTACTATTTCAGCTTTCAAAGGAGCTAAAAAAATAGAAATACGAATGCCCGGTTTTAAAACTGTAATTAAAAGCTTTGCGGAGATTGAATCCGATGGTTTTGAAATACAATTAGAAGCCTCAAATTTAAACCTCGAGGAAGTGGTTCTTTCTGGCACAAGATGGAGGCAACTCTCCAGCAATGTTCCCTCCAAAATTATTTCTATTTCACCGGCTGAAGTGGCTTTACAAAACCCGCAAACAGCAGCAGATTTACTAAGTATTTCAGGTAAAGTATATTTACAAAAAAGTCAACAAGGTGGTGGAAGTCCAATGATTAGAGGTTTTGCGACGAACCGATTACTTTATACAGTAGATGGCGTGCGAATGAATAATGCTATCTTTCGGTCTGGTAATATTCAAAATGTAATTAACCAAGATCCTTTTACGATTGAAAATACTGAAGTTCTTTTTGGCCCAGGTTCCGTAATTTATGGAAGCGATGCCATAGGTGGCGTGATGAGTTTTCAAACCTTGACTCCTCAACTTTCCTTAACGGATAAACCTTTTATAACCGGAAAAGCGGTTACCCGAACTTCATCTGCTAATAAAGAAAAAACAGGGCATTTTGATGTGAATGTTGGTTGGAACAAATGGGCAATTGTAACAAGTTTCAGTACATGGGATTTTGATCATTTACGCCAAGGAAGTCATGGTCCGGATGATTATATCAAACCTTATTATGTGCAACGGCAAGACAGTATTGACGTAGTGGTAACACAGGATGATCCATTATTACAAATTCCTTCGGCTTATTCGCAATTGAATTTAATGCAAAAAATTAGATTTAAACCTACTGAAAAATGGGATTTACAATATGGTTTTCACTATTCAGAAACTTCAACCTATGGCCGATATGATCGTCATAACCGGGTTAGAAACGGAACAGCCCGTTACGCTGAATGGAATTATGGTCCTCAAAAATGGATGATGAATAACCTGACTGTTAACTACAACGGTAATGCTAAACTGTATGACCAAATGACATTACGCCTTGCTCAACAATCGTTTGAAGAAAGTCGAATCGATCGTTCTTTGAATAATGATAGTAGAAATACACAAACAGAAAAAGTCAAAGCCTATTCAGTTAATCTTGATTTTAATAAAGCAATAAATCAAAAGAATACTTTGTTTTACGGATTGGAATATGTTTTTAATGATGTTCAATCGAGTGGTTATATAACCGATATTTCAACGGGTGAAAATACAACGGGACCATCACGATACCCGCAATCTACTTGGAGCTCAATGGCAGCCTATGTGAATGATGAATTTAAAGTAACGAATCAATTTTCGGTGCAAACCGGTCTTCGATACAATTATTATAAATTAGATTCAGATTTTACAAATAATCTGGCTTTTTATCCTTTTCCATTTGATTCTGCTAAAATCAATGATGGTGCCATAACCGGTAGTCTTGGAGCCGTTTACCGTACTTTAAATTCATGGGTTTTCAGTACTAATTTCGGAACCGGATTCCGATCACCTAATGTTGATGATGTGGGAAAAGTGTTTGATTCTGCTCCCGGGACTCTAACAGTGCCAAATCCTGATTTAAAAGCAGAATATGCATATAATGTTGATTTAGGTTTTGCCAAAGTAATCAGTAATGTTATTAAAGTTGATGTTACCGGATTTTATACCATTTTACAAAATGCGATGGTGAAAAGAGATTACCAACTTAATGGGGAAAGCAGTATCATTTATGATGGCGAAGTAAGTCAAATACAAGCAGTCCAAAATGCCGCTAATGCTAAAGTTTATGGTATTCAACTGGGTTTAGAAGTAAATCTTCCTGCCGGATTCAGTATTTCATCTGATTTAAATTACCAAAAAGGAGATGAAGAATTAGATGATGGCACAACGAGTCCGCTACGTCATGCAGTTCCATTATTTGGAATGTCCAGTTTGAATTATAAAGCCGAAAAATTAAACTTACAATTTTATTCTTCCTATCAGGCTAAACGCAATTTTGAAGATTTAGCTTTCGAAGAACAAGGCAAAGATGAAATTTATGCAAAGGATGCTAATGGAAATAATTATTCTCCCTCTTGGTATACTTTAAATTTAAAAGGAATGTATGTTTTAACAAAAAACTTCAGTGTTAATGCTGGAGTTGAAAACATAACTGACCAACGTTATCGTTTATATAGCTCCGGTATTTCCGCTCCCGGAAGAAATTATGTTCTTTCTTTTAGAGCTGATTTTTAATGTTTTCAATTAGCTATGCTGTGAAAAACAGTTTAACAGATTTTTTTAAATAACTAAAGTTTATTATTTATTTCCACTTACTATTTTAGAGATAATTCCCTTACTTGTGGTAAACTCAGCATATAAAACGCCTCCAATGTGAAGTATAATAAAAGCTACTAAATAATAAATAGATAGTACATGTATTTCTTCCATTGGTGTTTTTAAATTTTTAGGACCGAATTCGATAATTAATCCTGTAATTAATGAAATAGCCACACAAGTATAAAAAAACAAATACAAAGCATATTGAAATTTAGTTTTAAAAGAAAGTTCTTTATTAAATGGATTAGAAAACTTCATTTTACCAAAGAAAGGTAGCACTAATCGTATACTATATAATCCAACTAAAACATACCCTAGATAAATATGCCAATCCCACATGGGTTTTCTGATTTGTTTAGCTAGCAAAATTGATTGATCTTCTGATAAAGTTAGATCGGTTGTTGCCAAAAAATTTTGAATAATCGCAGAAACATTGTTTTTATTCATCCATGTTAGTCGAAGAAAAATAGTCAATAAAAGTAAAATCATACAGATGGCAATAGCCCAATGCATGATTCTGTAAATGGTAGTATAGGTTCTGTTTTCCATTAGATGTAATTATTTTTTCATTTTTAAAACACAATCAAAAGTACACAAGATTATTTAGTCTACTGCACTTTTATTAATAAAAAAACCCTACACAATTGCATAGGGTTAGAATTGATAAAAGATTACAGGTACTTAGTCTTTTACCTTGAATACTTTTGTTAAAATATCATCCATCAAACACCATTTGGTTAAGGATGATTGTAATAAATTGGCTCCCACAAAAGCAGTAAACCATAACCAATTGATGTTTACATAAATGGCTAATAAAATACTGATGAGGATAAATGTTCCTGCAATGCCGCGTACGATTCTGTTTTTCATTTTTTTTGAGTTTCTGAGTTTCTAAGTAACTGAGATACTGAGATATTAATATGATTACCTACTCAGAATCTTAGCTACTCAGCCACTTATTTATAAATAATTTTCAATTTGAAAAGAAGCTAAATGCACTTTTGAACGTGTTTCCAATTGTTGATTAAATTCTGTAATTAAATGCATTAATATTTCCATGTTTTCTTTGGGTACAAATACATAAAATGCGATGGACTCATATTCGTGCATTTCACTTCCAAACCAGTTCGATGCTAAGGCTTCTTCACTAAAGTCTTTAAAACCTGTGACATCGCGGTAGGAATAGGTTTTTACTCCGGCTTGTTTAAGCATGTGCTGAATTTCTTTTTTGAAAGAAACAACAGCGGTTAATAATACTAGTTTCATTATTTTTTGAGTTTCTGAGTTGCTGAGTTGACATTCTGAATGTTATTCACTTTTCTTTTCCCATTTCTTGCGTTCGGTGATGTAATAAATCAGCGGAACCACAATTAACGTTAACAATGTTGATACAATTGCTCCAGCTACCAATGAAATGGCTAAGCCTTGGAAAATCGGGTCAAATAATATAATCGAAGCTCCAATAACCACAGCTCCGGTTGTTAACAAAATTGGTGTGGTTCGCACTGCTCCTGCCTCGATGATGGCTTGTTTGAGTTCTATTCCATCATTCAATCGGATTTCGATAAAGTCGATTAGTAAGACCGAGTTTCGAACCATTACTCCCGCCAAGGCAATCATACCAATGAATGAAGTAGCAGTAAAGAAAGCTCCAAGAATCCAGTGACCCAATACAATTCCGACTAATGAAAGTGGAATTGCCAACATCATCACAATAGGAGTTTTAAAGTTTTGGAACCATCCCACAATCAACATATAAATTACTAAAATTACCACTAAAAATGCAACCCCTAAATCACGGAATACTTCTAAGGTAATTTGCCATTCACCATCCCATTTTACAGTAAAATTGCTTTCATCAGAAGGTTGTTTCATGTATAATTCATTCACCGAATAACCTTTGGGTAGTTCCATTTTTTGTAATTTTTCTTCCATTCCCAAAATGGCGTACACCGGACTTTCCAAATCTCCCGCCATGTCTGCGGTTACATAAACTACTCGTTTTTGGTCTTTTCTGTAAATTGTTTTTTGCAATTCGGTTTCGTTTACTTTCACCAAATCACTTACGGGAACTACATTACCTTGTGAACCTTTAATTTTTAGGTTTTGAATATCTTGCAACGATGTTTTATCCTGATCATCTAAAGCCATCACGATACCAACCGGATTGTTGGAACGCTCGTCATACAAATTCGTTACCGGCATTTCACGCAATAAATACGTTAGATTACCCACTACTTGTTGCGGAGCAATTCCGTTTAACATGGCTTTTTCTTTATCTACTTCCAATTTATATTCCGTTTGAGCATCTTCCACCATCCAATCGATGTCCACAATATCAGGAGTTGTCTCTAAAATTGTTTTCACTTGTTTGGCCACTTTAATCTGCTCAGCATAATCAGGTCCGTAAATTTCAGCCACCAACGTTGATAATACAGGAGGTCCCGGTGGAACTTCAATAATTTTTACATTAGCACCATATTTTTTGGCAATCTTCTGCACTTCCGGACGGACGATTTTTGCAATATCATGACTTTGTAAATCACGATCTTCTTTGTGCAACAAATTCACTTGAATGTCCGCCATATTACTACCTCCTCGCAAATCGTAATGACGCACCAAACCATTAAAAGTTATTGGAGCAGAAGCACCAATATAATTTTGATAATCAACTACCTCGGGTACTGTTGAAAGATATTGAGCAATTTCTTTCGTAACGGCTGCGGTTCGCTCTAATGTAGTTCCTTCCGGCATATCAATTACTACTTGAAATTCGTTTTTGTTATCAAAAGGTAACATTTTAACGGCTACCGATTTTGTGAAAAACATTAAGACAGAACCAATTAAAAGAACCACCGTAATACCCAACATCACCATTCGTTTTTTTGAACTATCTAAAAACGGACGCTCTAATTTGTTGTAGAGTTTATAAATACGGGAGGTTTCTAATCCTTGTTCTTCTTTGTGCTCTTGTTCCTCTTTTTCATGAAGTAAATGATACCCTAAATAAGGAGTTACGGTTAAAGCTACAAATAATGATAATATCATCGCAATAGAAGCACCAATGGGCATCGGACTCATATAAGGTCCCATCATTCCGGAAACGAAAGCCATAGGTAAAATCGCTGCAATAACAGTAAACGTTGCTAAAATGGTTGGATTTCCTACTTCATTAATCGCATAAATAGCGGCTTGATTGAACGGCAATCGTTTCATTTTGAAATGCCGGTGCATGTTTTCGGCGATAATAATACTGTCGTCAACCACGATTCCCACCACAAAAACTAAAGCAAAAAGCGTAATTCGATTTAACGTATAACCCAATAAGTAATAACTGAATAAGGTTAAGGCAAAAGTCAATGGAACTGAGAAAAACACAACTAATCCACCTCTCCATCCCATAGCTAACATCACTAAAATAGTAACGGCTAAAATAGCTACACCTAAATGTAATAACAACTCTCCTACTTTATGTGAAGCAGTTTCGCCATAATTTCTGGTCACTTCCACATGTACATCGTCAGGAATCAGATTTGTTTTTAAATGCTCTACCCGTTCGATGATTTTATCGGAGATTTTCATTGCATCGGCACCTTTTACTTTTCCAATGGAAATAGTTACAGCAGCATATTCAGAAGGATTGGTACTGAATTTTTCATTAGCTTTTCCATAACCAAACGACACATAACTTTTTGCAGTGCCGGGTCCGTCTTGAACTTTGGCCACTTGTTTCAAATAAACCGGCATGTTTTGATTGACCCCTACCACTAAATTTTCAACATCTTCGGCTGTTTCCAAAAAACGTCCGGTTGTAATTAAGTATTCTGTATCATTTTGCACAAAACTTCCGGATTGCGACGCACCGTTATTCGCTTGAATCATTTGCATGATTCCCAACGCATCTACTTTGTTTTCGGCCATTTTGTCTTTGTCTAAAATGACTTTTAACTCACGTGATCTTCCACCTATTTCTTTGGTTATGGCAACATCTTTAACTTTTTCGATTTCCGAAGTAACTTCTTCTGCCAGTTGCAGAATTTCAAAATCATCGTATTTTTCACTCCACAAGGTCAATCCCAACATCGGAACATCATCAATGGAACGCGTTTTTACCATGGGTTTATAAACGCCTTGCGGAAACAGATTTTCGTGTTTGGCTAACTCATCGTAAAGCTTTACATAAGAACGCTCAATATCTTCACCTACAAAGAATTGTACAATAATCATTGCTTGACCATTCATGGCCATACTGTGCAAATGTTCCACCCCTTTTATATTGGCTAAAACTTTTTCTAACGGTTTAATGACCCGACTTTCTACTTCTGCCGGAGTAGCTCCCGGATAACCAATCATTACATCGGCCATTGGTACATTAATTTGTGGTTCTTCTTCTCTTGGAATGAGAAATGAACTATAAACGCCTATCACCATCAAAGCCACCATTAATAAAATGGTCAGTTTAGAATTGATGAAGAAATTGGCTATTTTTCCTGAGATACCTTCTTGCATAATTAAATTGTTTAAAAGTTTATGGTTTAAAAGTTTAAAGTTGTTGCTTCAAACTCCAAACTGAACACTACGAACTGCTTACTGAACACTCACTTTTGCTCCGTTGAACAATTTTCCTTCTGAAGAAACGATATAAGGTTCATCGGCGTTTAAACCTGATAATACCTCTACTTTATCGCCGTAGGTTTTACCGATACGTAACCAACGTAAAATGGCTGTATTGTTTGCTATTGTATAAACACCGGTCAATTGACCTTGACGAACTAAAGCCGTATCGGGTACTAAAACCTGTTCACTTTTTGCAGTTGTTGTGGTTTTCTTTTCGATTGGAAATTGTACATTGACAAACATTCCTGATAAAATAGAAGTATCCATTTTATCTAAAGTCACTTTCACTAAATATTGGCCACCTGTATTTTTGGCCGACAAACTTACTTCGGATACTTTTCCTGAAACTTGTTTGTTTTGCGATTTGATAATCACATTTACAGGCATTCCGTTTTTGATATTTGAAATATCACTTTCAGAAACCATTGCAGTTACTTGAAGTCTTGAAACACCTTCAACACTGACTAATGGCATTCCGGGATTTGCCATATCTCCTTCTTTTACAAAAGAATTGGTTACTGTTCCGCTAAAAGGTGCTGTGATATTGGCATAATTAAATTGGGCCATTACTTCGTTTCGCATTTGTTTCGCTCCTTCTAATCCGGCTTTGGCCATTTCAAAACGAGCGGTCATATCATCTAACTCCTTTTGTGAAGCACTCTGTTGATTAAATAAAGCTACAAAACGATCGTAATCTTTCTTTGCATTATTGTATCCGGCAGTTGCTTGCAAAATAGAAGCGTCAACCTGAGCTTTTTTAGCCTGTAAATCGGAATTGTTGATACTCACTAACAATTGTCCGGCACCTACTTTTTGTCCAACTTTTACATGGACTTTCGTTACATATCCCATCATTCGGGTACTCACGTTGGCACTGTTTTCAGCTTCAATTTTACCACTAGCGGTTACAAACGGACTGTTCGTATTTTCCACTATTCCGCTCACTTTAACCGGAATGGCTACTAAGGTTTTGACTTCTTTTTGATCACTTCCGCAAGAAAAAAGCAAAGAAAGCGATAGTGTCAATATTGGTATGATAAACTTTTTCATAGGTTTTATTTAGTTAAAAATTGGATGTATTGTTTAGTAAAATTATATTCGAAAACTGCTTGCAAGAATTCTAATTCTTTTTGAGCTAATTGAGTTTCATCGGTTAATAAATCTGTAGTTTTCTCTAACCCTTGTGTAAATCTGTTTTGACGGATTCTATAGCTTTCCTGAGTCTGTTCAAAGGCCAATTTAGTTAAACTCACTTTGTTTTCAGCATCTGTTAATTGTCGAGAAGCTTTGTTGAGTTCTAACTGACTTTGTTTTTTATATTGTTCTGTTTCTGCTTCTGATTTTTGAAATTCAGCTTTTGATTTTTCAAGTTTTCCAATGGATTTATAACCATCAAATAAGTTCCAAGATAATTGTGCTCCAACAGTATATCCGCTTGCACCAAACTGAAAAATCTCAGTATCATATAATTCATAAGCTCCAAAAGCATTCAAACGTGGTAAAAAAGCCATTCTACCTGATTGCATCATTTGCTTATAAGCTTCCGATGATTTTTCCATTGCAAGAATGTCTTTTCTATTCGCTGTAAATCCTGTCGACATACTTGTTATTGAAATTTCATTTTCCAAAACTTCAGTAGGTTTATAAATACCACCTTTAGTATCTTCATTCAATAGAAAAGCTAAATAATCCGATGCATTTCTAACATTACTTTTCGCATACTGCAGTTGGTTTGCAATTTCATTTACTCGAACTTGAACAGCTAATAAATCTGTTTTTTGAAGCATTCCTTGTTTAAAATAATTTTCAACCAATTTTAAATTAGATTTTGCTGTAGCATCAGCCTTTTCAAAAACCTGAACAGCCTTGTAAGCTAACTGTAATTGCATGAATGCTTTGTTCACTTCAAGTTCCAAATATTCTTTGGTTCTTTCCGTTTGTAGTTGAAATGCTTCAATTTTTGCTTTAGCAGCCTTTCTTTCATATAATCCATCTGCATTTAGAATTGGTTGCAACACTTCAATCTTAGTGGCGTAATTCTGCGTTTGACTTGGATCATTTAAAAGAGCTGGATTAAAATCGGAAGCCGTTAAAATTTCCTGATTTAATTTTGAACCAAAAGCCATCAATGGATTAGTGGTTGAAATAGCTGTATGAGAGGCAGAAATGTTAGGCAAAAAGAGAGAATTAGACTGACGATAATCTGATCGAGCTGATTCAACCGATTTGTTTGCTATTTTGAGTTGTAGGTTTTGATCGGACATTTTTTGTACAATTTCCGATTTGGAAATTTGTATAGTATCCTGACCAAATACCGAGAAGGCAACTAGTAAACTTCCCGTAATAAAAATTTCATTTATTCTTTTCATAATTTATTTACTGAATTATGGTGCAAATTTAAATCGCAAAAAAAGCCTAGGAAGTAACAAATGTTACAGTAGGAATTATGTAACAAAAAAAACAAGCATTTCTTTTCAGAAATGCTTGTTTCAACAATCAATAACAATCATCAAACCTCCATAAGATGATATTAGGCTCGGGTGCCTCCGTGTCCACCCGCAACAATTTTTAAAATTCGAATGTTTAAATAAATGAATTTAAAAAACTGTAAAATAGGATTCTGCATTTTTCGCTTTTGCGAATTGGAAATTCTTTGCATGTTTATATTTTTTAAACTGAATTATTTTCAGCAATTACTAATTATTTTACTCCGGAATTAACCACCAAAACGGTTTCATTTTTGCTTTGTACAAAAAGGCATAGTGTAACGAGAGTTTCACCCAATGCCCAGCTAGACCAATATCACCAAAGGTTTTATTGATATCTCTTCCACTAGTATCGGGATATTTTTTATAATTGGGGACGATTGGATAAGTTGTGATGCTTACTCCACTCCCTTGTGTCATTCCGTAACCGGCAGAAGCAATACAAGCAGCTCCCATATTTCCCAACGAACCTTTGTGATGTAACGAAATTTTACCCGATTTAACTGAGTCAATAATATTATCGGCAACTAATTTAGCGGTAATTCCTGATGGCATTCCTGTTCTGGGTGGCGATGGAAATATCTCGGTACCGTTTTTGCTTTTTCTAGGTTTTGAAATAGAATGCGGTGGTGCAAACGCAATTCCCGGTGCAAAAATATTGGGATAGCTTGGATTTTGATACGTTTCCGGCCAATCCTGAACCGTCCATTCTTCATACGGTTTGGGTGTATAATCGGCATCAACAATCATAAAACCTTTGAATAATTTATCGGTGATATCTTTGTTTTCCTTATCGAATGCCTTAAATCCATGGCCGGAAAATGCTGGAATCAACATGGCAAAATCAAACGTTTCAGTTTTAATTTCACCTTCTAAATTTTCATATTCTACTAGTCCTTCTTCTACTTTTCGAACGCCGGCACCTAAAATCCATTTGATATCACGGTCTTCAAAAATCATCTCAACCATTTCACAGGATTTCATGTTGATGCCTCCATAATCCAATAGCATTCCATCCATTCCAAAATCACCTAATTTATATTCATTGGAAATCCAAGTAATTTCAGCTTTATCACGCACACCAAATTTTTGCAATTCTTTTTCTACATTCAATATGTATTCAAAAGCGGCACCTTGACAAGTGGCTTTCGCGTGTCCGGTTCCAATAAGAATTTTAACTTTTGTATCACTTTTTTTAATTTGATTAATCAATTTATGCAAAGCATCAGAAGCATGAATCGCATGATCATAAGTACAAACCGAATACGCTTTATTCGTTCCCGGATTCAATCCTTCGGTCATGTCAAATGCTAATTTTGGTCCGGTTGCATTAATCAAATAATCATAGGTCACTTTTTCCTGTTTACCCAAAGTATCACCATAAACACCTTCTACTAATACAAAAGGTTTATTTTCTGTAGCATCACCTTCCGGATGAAAAGAAACCACTTTTGATTGTTTGTAACCAATACCTTTTCGTTTGTATAAAGGTTCTAAGGGAAAAATAACATCTTTAGGTTTCATCCGACCAATTCCCACCCAAATATTGGATGGAACCCATTGGTAATTTCGGTTGGGTGAAACCACCAATACTTCGTGCTCTTTGGATAATTTTCTTCTTAAATGAGCCGCAGCGGTATGTCCCGCAATTCCTGCTCCAAGTACAACTATTTTTGACATATTTTCTAAAATATTGTACTAAAGTATAATGAATCAAAAAGATAGAAAGCAACATTTGTTACACAAGAAAATAAAATTTTAAAGAAATTAACAACTATTTTAGTGATAAATCAAAATTTGGAAAAAATCGACCTACTTTACTTTTATAAACCTTGTATTCAGGAAACTTTCGTTGCAATTGCAATTCTTCATACTGGGTTTTGAAATAGAATAATACCCAAAGAAATATAGTAATCATTAATTTAAATAGGGAATCTTGGTATATCCCATAACCTACGAAAAGAATTATGATTCCGGAATATATCGGATGGCGAACCCAAGCATACAACCCATTTTGTAATAAAACCGCACTATCTTTTGGTGTTGGAAAAGGTGACAAATTTTTATTCAATTGTAAAAGAGCTAAAGCAAGTACGATAGATCCAATAAATGTTAGCATCAAACCTACATTTTTGAACCATGAAAAAAACTCCAAAGACCAAGCGACAGGAAATGTATATAGAATAAACAAAACCAATTGAATGCTAACCAAAATAATATCTTTGGAGTTAATTTTCATAATTTGGTGGCTTTAAATCTAACCACACTTGCTCAATGTTATAATTAATTCTTTTCAAAAGTGATGCTCCAAATTCCTCGCACTTCATTTTCATTATAACCGACCGCTAAATCTTTAGGATATAATTTTAAAATTTGTTGTAGAACATCCTGTTTAATTTGCTTTCCATGGCATTGCAAACACATCGTATTGGTTTGAATGGGGTAATAAAATTGCACTTGATTTCCTTTTTCAATCACAACCGGTTTAGATTCTCTTTTGGCAACCGCATCCGCCTTGAATTGAGCGATATAATTCAATTCTTCTGCATTTGCTTTGTTGTTGGGGTTTCTGTTTTTATCGGAAACACGTTTGATTTTAGCATTATAATGAGTTGACATGCTATCTGTTAACGGAATGGCCTGACTATTACAAAATTCCAAGGCATGCATCGTTCCTTTGGATTGTATGGCTCCCATTAAGTTTTTACCTAAAACTGCTTTAGTTCCCAAAGCATATTCTAATCCAATTTCTTCATAGGTTTTTGGTTTTTCAGCAACTACCAATTTTTTACCGGGTTGCACCCACTCGCCTTTTCCCTTTCTTCTTCCTTGTCCGTTACTTTCCCAATGTTTTTTAAACCAAGAGGGCTCTTCAATTTGGTAATCAAACATATAGCTGGCAATTTTTTCAACTACACCCTCAGGAAATACTTGTTTGGGCATAACTTTGAAGCGATTGACTGCTCCATACATAATGGCATTTTCTTCAGTTGGATTTTCTACAAATTGAACAATGTGAGTGACAAATTCTTCCTTTGTTGTATAATTCATTAAATAACGGGCTTTTATGGCAACCATCGGTGGAGCAATTCGACCTAAACTATCAGGAATGGTAGGATTATGACATACATAGCAATGAGTTTCTACTAATTTTTTTCCGGATTGCCCATCCTCAATTGCTAATTGATTTGTTTGCTGAATTGAATAATCTGAATCTTCTTTCTTTTGTTGGCAAGAAAAAAAACTCATAAAAACTATGAATATGATTAAATATTTCATGATGAATATGATTTAAAATGTAAAGTTACTTTTTCAGTTAGAATGAATTTGCAACTAATGTTACTTTAAGTTTACTATTTTATAGTGTATTAAAGTATCGCAGAAAACTCAATAATCAATGAGTTTCCTGCGAATAATTTGATTGAGATTTTATTAATTTACAACTACCTTTTGAGACACATAAAATTTATTGTCAAAAATAAAAGTAATAATGACGACCTGATTTGAAACATTATCCAATTCAAAATTCATTGCATTTTCACCTTGTTTAGCCTCACTAATTTCTCCATCGGAAATGATTTTACCATCTAATGAAGAAACAAAATAATCGACTGTTGTGACATAAGGCATAGAAAAATTGATTCTGACTTTTCCGCTTGTTGTTGGATTAGGTGAAACAGACATCGAAAATGGATTTTTTCCGTTTATTTCATGTATTCCCAAGGGTGTGTTTTTAATTAATTTCACTTCATAAATTGTAGCATTTGCAGAAGTTGAACTCGTCTGATTATTTGTAAATGGACTAGTACTCGGACTAGTGATTCCTCCCACAATATGTCCAATGACGAATTCATCCTCTGTAATATCATTCAATTTGATAACTTCATTGTCATAATGTGGCAAACTTTCATTAGGAATAAATTCAGCACTCGCTCCTTTTAAAGCAGGCATTGTTTCCGGTAATTGGTATTCTTGTAAAGAACCGTCGGCAAAACGAGTCGTTCTACTGATTGTATTTACAAAAGGAACTGTATTATCCTGAATTAATGTGGTTCCATTGTAATAATATTGACTTATTCCTCCAAAAAACAAATTATGCATTCTATTTTCAGTTGCATCATATAAACTTGAAACGGCACTGTGATAATTGCTTAAATATTGATTGAAAGTTGTTTGAGGAAAATATCCGTCAGACTTAACATCAACCGGATACAAAAAAGGTAAGTCAACATTGATTTGAAAAACACCGGAAGAAATGGTATATCCTTTTGAACCATCCGGAAAAATTTGAGGTAATAAATTGTAATCACGTCGGTGCAAATGTACAGCATCAGAAATGCTTTCATAATTAGAAATACTCAATTGCGTTCCGGAATTGTCGATGGAAAATTTTCGAATGGCATTGGTATAAGTTTGAACAAAAGTTGGGTTATTCATCGGATTATACCTTCCGTCAAAACGATGTCCGCCAATCAAATAAAATGTATCCTCAATTTTTGCAAGATGTCCACCAGTGACGGCAAAATTTTCATTCGCCAATTGCTTAAAATAACTTGAAATGGAAGACCCGCTTATTACCGCATTAATTAAATTTGGAACATCTATTGCCGTTAATTTATTAAACGTTATGTGATCATCTGCTGTAGTCGAAAAAGCATATCCTCCTAAAACATATAATGTTGTTCCGTCTTGATAAAAGTTAAAATTGGTAGCTTGTAATTGTTCCTTTAAAGAAGTAGATAAGGTATTCAAGGAAGCTGTCCAGAACTGATTGGTGTTGATGTCGACCACATAAATGTTGGTATTATTACTATTTGCCGGAAAAGCATTAAAAGGTTGTCGAGCATGAATACCATCTAATCTTCCGCCAATAATAACCCATTTTCCATTATGTTGACCAAATGCATAGGAATGAATCCCTGGAAAATTTGGAATTGTGATAGGATTTAATTGTACCTGATAATCAAAAGTTGATTGCGGAAATGCAAGGCAAGTGATAAACAGAAATACAATAGTATATATTGTTTTCATAAGTAAAATTTAAAATAAGCAATAGCAATACAATGCCTATTCAATAGGCATTGTATAAACTATAAATTTAAGAATTTATGATTTTTTTTCCTGAGTTTTACTCGAAGAACAACACCCACCTTTTTTCTCAGTTCCACATGATTTTTTTTCATCCGGGGAACATGATTTTTCGGTTTTAGTTTTGTTCTTATTTTGTTTTGGCTCTTGTTGAGCTGAAACATTGATTGAAACTAGGAAAGCAACGACTGATAATATTGAAACTATTTTTTTCATTATTGTGTAATTTAAATTAATTTAAGAATTTGTAATCCATTAGATTACGATTAACATTTAAACAATAAAAAATAGTTCTGGTGGTTGCCAAATAGTTACATTAAAATTGTAAATAAAATTTTTGTGATAATGCGTATTTGCTTTTTCTAAATTAAAAAATAATTCTTTTTGTAATTCAAAAGTTGAAGTAAATACTAAAAAAAAGGAGGTATTAAAATTAAAATTTAAAAGACATTTTTCTTTTTGACATCCACTTGCAGGTTCGTTTTCAGGATTTTCATTTTGGCAAGAACTTTGACAATTTTCAGTAAAATGCAACTTCAAAGCTCTTACGGATGGCAAGATGGTTAAAGCTGAAAAATACAAAAAAAGTAAGATTATAAAATATCTCATACTACAAATTTAGTGTAATTTTTTTATTTTTATGTAACTATTGTTACACAGTCATATGACAATTATCATTTTTATCTATTTTTTAATTAAAGATATTTGTATCTTTAATTAAAATTACCATGCAAATAGATTTAGATCTACTTTTCACTTGGGGAGCTATAGCCAAAAAATATAAAAAAAACGATGTTATTTTTTACGAAGATGACTTGGCTTTATTCTATTATCAAATTATTGAAGGTTCCGTTCGCATGTATAATACAAACGATGAAGGTAAAGAATTTACACAAGGTATATTTTGTAATGGAAATAGTTTTGGTGAACCTCCATTGTTTATAAATGAAATCTATCCAACAACAGCGGTTGCTGCAAAAGACAGTGTTATAATCAAACTATCTAAAGAGAAATTGATGAAAATATTGGAAGATTATCCATCTGTAAAACTTTCTTTTTTGGAACTAATGGCCAAACGGATTTATAACAAAACCATATCAACCAAACAAATAATTAATCAAAAACCGGAACACCGCATTAAATCATTTTTAGAAAATTACAAAAAACAAAACCAGCTTTGCTACACCGAAAAATCTCCTATTCCGTACACCAGACAAGAAATTGCTGATTTTACGGGTTTACGTGTAGAAACTGTAATTCGTACACTTTCAGAAATGAATAAAGCGAATAAAGTAATTATTGACAAGCATAAATTATATTTTTAATGAAAAAATTATCAATTAACAATTGGATAAAAATTTCACTTTTCAGTTTATTCATTGTTGCATTTTTGGGTGTTTTAATGCGGTATAAAATTGCTTTTGAATTACCTTATTTAGCTCAAAAAAACATCCAACATGCTCATTCACATTTTGCTTTTGCAGGTTGGGTCACGCAATTGTTGATGGTGTTAATGGTTCATTATTTATCCTATTATACTTCTGAATCAAAGATTTCAAAATACAATACACTTTTTTGGATCAATATTATTGGAGCCTATATTATGCTGATTAGTTTTATAATCCAAGGTTATGGTTTTGTTTCCATACTCTTTTCAACCATCAGTATTTTTGTATTTGTTTGGTTTGCTATTTGGTTTTACAAAGATTCTAAAGAAATTCCCTCCTATTCCTTGAGTAAAAATTGGTTTTTAGTTTCTTTACTTTTTAGCGTATTCTCATCAATTGGTACGTTTATTCTAGCTTATATGATGGCAACCAAAAATGTGCCACAAGATATATATCTATCCTCTATTTATTTCTATTTGCATTTTCAATACAACGGTTGGTTTTGGTTTGCTTGTACCGGATTATTAGTAAGCTTACTCCAACCAAATTTGACGAATACTCGCGAAAATGAAACGGTATTTCAACTATTTGCTTGGAGTTGTCTTCCAGCCTATTTGCTATCGGTTTTATGGTTAAAATTACCCGTTTGGCTTTATGCACTTGCGGTAATTTCAGCTATTGTTCAAGTAATTGCTTGGTTTAAGCTAGTGAAATTATCACGAGCTATTTTTAAGGTAAATCCACGTATTTCGGCCTTTTTAAAAATCCTATTTAAGGGAATTGCCTTTTGTGTCACGTTGAAATTATTGTTGCAATTCGGTTCTGTATTTCCTGCTGTGAGCAAATTAGCTTTTGGATTCAGGCCGATTGTTATCGCGTATCTTCATTTGGTTTTATTGGCAATTATCAGTGGATTTTTGTTGGCCTATTTATATACCAACGAATTGGTTCATAGATCTTCAAAAACAGTACTTTTTTTAGTGATTTTTATTATAGGAATCTTTTTAAACGAATTGCTTTTGGCTCTTCAAGGTATATTCTCATTTGAATATATTTTGATACCCTATGCCAACGAAATGCTTTTTATAGTAGCAATTATTCTCTTAATAGGCATTTCCGGAATAGTGTATTTTAATCGAAAAAAAGTCTAAAAAAGTACATTCTTATGATTTCACTCATAAAATAGATTTGTTAAATACTTGAACTTTGAATCAGAAATTTTAAAACACCCTAATTATGAAAAAAACAATTCAACTTCTCGTTTTAGCCGGTTCCTTACTGGTGTTTAGTTGCAAAGAAAACAATGAAACTCCTCAAGCTGCTACTCCAGAAAATGGTGTGGATTTAAGTGTTGGACAAGAAGGAGTTGTAGATGAAACGTCCAATCCGAATATTGTTCAAGTTGCCTCCGGCAGTAAAGATCACACCACATTGGTTGCCGCTGTAAAAGCCGCAGGGTTAGTAACCTCTTTAAGCAATGCAGGACCTTTCACGGTCTTTGCTCCTACCAATGCCGCTTTTGATAAACTTCCTGCAGGAACTGTAGAAGACTTATTAAAACCGGAGAAAAAAGGCGATTTAGAAAACATTTTAGGGTATCACACTTACGTTGGTTCATTAAAAACAGAATACATGCAAGATGGTCAAGAATTTGATATGGTTTTTGGTGGCAAAGTTAAAATCACCAAACAAGGCGATAAAACGTTTGTCAATGGTTCTGAAATTGTGGCCAGTATTCCAACATCCAATGGAATTATTCATGTAATTGGCGATGTATTATTACCGAAATAAAATTGGTTTTTCTTCTTACTATAATTTTTAATTCAGAAAAAAAGCGTGAACAGTCGTATTCACGCTTTTTTTATAAATACCAATTATAGTTTTGTTAAATATGAATATACATGATTAAAATCATGTTTTACTCCTACTACAAAAAGCATCTTTGTGACTTTATACTAAAAACATCATTTAATGACAACCCAACTTCCTACTCATTCGTTTCATATTCCTGTTATGGGATTGGCATTTACTATTGACAGTCCCATTCGAGTGGCTCAATATGGCATAGATTCAGTTATTTCCATTGCTGACGATGAATTAATTGAAAAAATGAATGCATTTTATGCTGAAAAATTTCAAATTCCCTATCAGGAGATAACAAAAAAAATACAAGATTATCGTGCTAAAAGAATTACATCCTATTTAAATTTGGTGGATACGGTTGTGAAAGAAAAATTTGAACTATACAAAACAGAATTAGCCCACAGCAAAACCAGTTTGGAACATTTTATCGCTATGTTGCCAACTAAATCTGAATTAAAAACCAAATTAGATACCTTTTTATCCGAAGGAATTTCTTGTCCATCTCAGCTCAAAACCTTTTTGGAGAAAAATTTATTTCCGGGAAGTATTGATGTAAATATCATGACTAAATTAGACAAAGATAATTTTGATGGAAATGAACAATTGCCAGTCGAATTTAATGATGCACATGCTGCTTTGCGTGGGTTTGTAAATTCTACTGTAGAATCTTCACTGGTTTTATCGGCAGGTATGAATCCACGATTGTTCAGTTATATGGAACAGTTTGACGTTTTCTATCCAACAGCTGAAGGTTTCCTAAAAAAGAAAATTATTTTAAAAGTAAGTGACTATCGTTCGGCTTTAATCCAAGGAAATTTATTGGCTAAAAAAGGAATTTGGGTATCTGAATATAGAATAGAATCCGGCTTGAATTGTGGCGGACACGCTTTTGCAACTGATGGTTTATTGCTTGGTCCGATTTTGGAAGAATTCAAACAAAAAAAATCTGAATTAATTCAATCGACTACCGATTTGCTAAACAAAGCTCTCTTGGCCAAAGAAAAAGTAGTTCCGGTACAACCTCTATCCTTAAAAATTACGGTTCAAGGTGGAGTTGGAACGGCAGAAGAACATGATTTTTTATTGGAGTATTATCAAGTAGATTCTGTGGGTTGGGGTTCTCCATTTTTATTAGTTCCGGAAGCAACCTCGGTAGATCAGGAAACACGTGATTTGTTAGCAAAAGCGAAAGAAGAAGATTTTTATCTCAGTAACATTTCGCCACTTGGTGTGCCATTCAATACTGTCAAAGGAACAACCAATGACTTTTATAAAAATCAACGAATTGAAGCTGATAAAGCCGGAAGTTCTTGTCCAAAAAAGTTTTTGGCCTTGAGTAAAGAATATGATCCTACCGGAAGTTGTACTGCTTCTAAAAAATACCAGGATATCAAATTAGATTTGTTGAATGAACGAAAAAATGAAATTTCAGCAGAGCAATTTCAAAAAGAATTTAACCAAATTACAGAAAAATCGTGTCTGTGTGTTGGTCTTTCCAATTCAGGTTATTTAGAGTTAGGTATTCCTATTAAAGGTCAGTCACAAGGCGTTGTGATTTGTCCAGGACCTAATTTAGCCTATTTCAACAAAGAAGTGTCGCTTTTTGAAATGGTACAACATATTTATGGAAAAACAAATAAATTAGTACCGGCAAACCGACCTAATTTTTTTATCAAAGAATTGTCCCTTTATGTAGATTACTTTAAAAAAGAAATTGATGTATTTGAAGAAGCTACTTCGCAACAACTAAAAAAAGTAAATCAATTTAAGTCAAACCTATTAGAAGGCATTACTTATTATAAAACACTATTTGAAAAAACACACTATTTTACTGATTTAAAAAGTAAAATTTTCCAAGAACTGAATCAGTTTGAACTAGAATTAAAAAAGGAAAAAGAAGTATTGGTTTAGCTTAGTGTTTTAAAAAAGTTTCACCTGATTTTAAACCCAATGCCAATTCTTCTAAATTGGTAGATTCGAGCATTTGTCGTAAGTCATTTCGAATGGACATAAATTTTTCGTGCAAGGGACAAGGTTGATTAGCATTGCATTTTTCCATGCCTAATCCGCAACCTTTGAAAACAGCCGCACCATCAATGGAATGAACAATGTGAGCTAATTTAACTTTTGAAATTAAATTTTTAAGAATATAAAAACCGCCGTTTACACCTCTTACCGATTGAATAACACCATCTTTGGTTAATTTTTGAAGTATTTTAGCAGTAAATGCTTCGGGAGAATCAATCTCCTTGGCAATGTCAACAAAACCGACTTTCTTATCCAATAAAGAATTGTTAGCAATAAAAATTGCAGCTTTAATGGCATATTCACATGATTTTGAAAACATAGCTTCTTTTTTTTGCAATATTAATTAATAATTGACAATTAAAATCCCCTCTGCCAAATTACTTGTGATTAATGAAAATAGTTAAAATAATCTTCTAAATACATTTTGAGATCATTTGTGTTTTCATCACTAATTGGCTCTGACAAACTTTCAATTTTAGTTTTTAACGGAATTAAATAATTGTGTAATTGTTCATGGGCTTCGCCTTTCATGGTACATTTTTTAAAAATCATGCCAAATTCAGCTTTTAATCCGGCTATTAATTCTTCAGGATTATCATTCTCTTTGGGATAGCTATCCAATAATTGTTGCATATTTTTAATGCCTTGAGTAGTTTCGGTATTTGCTTCCCACAATTGGCCTGCATTTAAGGAAACAGCCGGAAACTGAAAATCCTCTTCTTGTTCCATCACTGTTTCAACAACGGCTTTTTTATGACTTTCCTTTTGTTGGCAAGAGAATATTCCCAGAATTACCAATGTCAGTAAAAGTTTCGCTAGTGTTTTCATCTGTTTTATAGTTTAAATTGAAAAATGACTGCCAAAAAAAACAGTCAAATTTCGGTAAATAGAGTTAGTAAAGTGGTATTTAAAATTAAATTCGGATTATTCAAAAACTGCTTGTAACCGAATCGCTTTTGGAAATAAAATATTATTCTCTAAATGAATGTGTTTGTGTAAATCATGCTCAAACTCTTTCAACATTTGATAAGTAACTTTATAGGTAGAACAGGCGTCTTCGGGTGGTGTAAAACCATCTGTTAAAGTTGCAATCATTGCAAAACGGTCTCCTTCTATCGTGTGTTCGTCTTTCATCATAGCAATTGGATTTTCAACCGTGCCAAAATGAGGTTCTTGGATGGGTTGATTTTCTTTTTGTGCTTTCACCATATTTTGGATAAAAGGAAAAAGAATTAACTCTTCTTTTTTCATGTGTTGGGCTAAATCCCTCGCACTCATTTTAAACAAAGAGTTAATTTCAAACAGCTCCGGATGTCGTTCGCCATGCACTTTGCATAATTTGTCTAAAAATTGAAGCAATACTAATGATTTTTCTTCAACATACGTATGGTGTTTATCAATAATATATTCAATCAATAAGTTTGGTGACCACGATTTAAAATCAATTGAATTTTCATTATTAGTTTCTAAAACAGTTTGAATTTCTTTTTCTAATTCGGTCGGATTGATATTTTTTTTGATGCAAACTTCTTCTAAAGTTCGATTGCCTTTGCAACAAAAATCGATTCCGTATTTTGAGAATAAAGCTGCCGTTCTAAAATCATTGGCAACATATTCGCCAACGGTTAATTGTTCTAATGTATTCATTGGAAGTAATTTTTTTTAATTATATGTCAAAGATAATGTGATTGCTTTCTTTTGTTTATGACCTCAATCATAGAAGACTTCTATTTAAAATTTTTTAATTACTGAATTGTTTTATACATAATGACATCTGAAATACTCTTTGCTCTCAATTTTATTTCTTCCGCTTTTTCGCCTACAAAAAGTTCGTCAACAGTTAACCTGAAAACTTCATTCCAATGATCAAAATGAGCATGCGAAAGTGGGCATTTATTATGCAATTCTTTGTGTTTTTGCATCGGATTTCCATCAAAGTTACCGGTAAAAAACAATACGTTTTCCCAGAAATCATACATTTTAGGCAAATGACTTTCCCAGTTTACATTGGCAACTTCATTGAATATAAATCCTATTACTTGATCTGTTTTAATTTTTTCGTAAAACGTATCCACTAATCGGATAATGTCATTTCGGTTATGTATATCTTTTTTCATCTTTTGTCAAATTAGGTTATTACAAATCTTTTCGGATGAATTTTCGCAACGATAAATAAAAGGGAATTACTACCCAAAGTACCAACAATCCGAAAGAAGCAAATAGTCCGACAGTTGTTCCAAAAAAATCTTTAAAAATTGCTCCGGTATACCCCATCATAGCCGATACATCTAAATGAAGTAATATTTGAATTCGGGCTAAATCTATCGGACTAAAAGCCGTTACAGCTACCATAGCTTTTTCGATGGGATATTCAGAAAGTTGAAATAATAAAAACAATACTAATCCATCAAAAAGTAAAGCAAAATATAACCAAGTTAATATGGCAAATCCGATTCCTTTTGCTTTATCGCGAGTTAAAATGGAACATAAAAAGGCCAACGCTATAAAAACTACCGAAATCAAACATCCTATTAAAATCATCATCATTCCAACGGAATTCGGTGCATTGATTAACAAAGGAATACCTGCTCCAATGAAAAAAGCCAGAACCATTGAAGCACTCAAACCAAAAAATAAACTTTGCCAAATTTTATTTCGCTTGATGGGCTGACTCAAAAGCAGTTCGATAAATTCGGAACTGTTGTATAAATAGATAGTTGTGAATAAAATAGATACTAACGGAACTGTAAATAAAATTACATTTAAAATCGTTAAAAGTCCTTTAGCACTATTGTCTTCTAAACCAAAAGCACTCCAGGACAATAGACTTAAAACAATAGTGTAGACTAAAACAATTTTGTTTTTTAAGATATCGGTTAATATAATTTTGATGATTCTGTTCATTTCTTTTGTTTTAGAATACTCGCAATGGCTTTAGAAATTTTCGTTTCATTGGTTTCCGTTTTTAAATCATCCACTTTTTTATGAAAATGAATGTTGCCTTCTTGCATAAAAATAATTTCGGTAACCAAATCGTCTAACTCACTCAACAAATGCGACGTAATTAAAATTAACTTTCCTTTTTCTTTTTCTTTGATGATCTTATCTTTCAATATTTCAGATGCCAACGGATCTAAACCAGCCGTCGGTTCGTCTAAAATCAACACATCAGGATTGAACAAAAAAGCTAACGTAGCACTTACTTTTTGAGTAGTTCCACCGGAAAGAGTTCGCATTTGTTTATTTGCCATTTTATCCAGCTCAAAACTGTGCCATAATTCTTCATCCAATTCCTCGTTGGTGTTTCGAATAGCTTTAATCATTTCAACCACACCACCAATGGTCATAGTATCGGGATATCTACCTATTTGCGGCATATAACCAATGGATGAACGGTATAAATATTCTTTTACAATACTTTTTTTATTAAATTTTATGAAACCACTGTCCGGTAAAACCATTCCTAAAATCGTTTTAATCAACGTGGTTTTTCCGCAACCATTCGGACCAATTAAAGCAATACATTCGCCTTTTTTGCAGGAAAGCGAAACATCATGAAGCACGTTTAACTTTCCAAATTTTTTAGTTAAGTTTTTAATTTCTATCATAATTTCAGGGGCTTCATCAAAGGTTCATTATCTACAAAATTATCAGGTGTGATACTGGGCAATACTTTTTCAGATTTGTCTAAAAGGGTTATCATGAAACTGCGAAACAATAACATAGCGGAAGGGTTTTTTTCTACCAAAACAGCAAACAAACTCAGCGGATGATAAGGAACATCGCCCAAACCGTCTCTGTTGATATCATAACCTTCATATTTATCCCAATAATTGTTGTTGAAGGTATTTAATACTAAACTTCCGTTGGTTCCCATATCAAAAGTATTGCCTTGAAAATTATTATTTACAATTTCATTGTCCATACAACTGGCTTGAATTTTCATGGCCCAACCATTGCCTTCAAATACATTTTTTTCCATTTTGATGCGGTTGGTTCCTTCCATATAAATGCCGGAAGTGTTATTTTTAAAATGGTTTGTATAAATATAACTATCAGAAATCTCTTTTAATAAAAGTCCATAGGAAGAAGTTCCCCAATTTTCATCAAAATAATTATTCATCATCGTCACATTTTTAGAAAACATCACTGCAACTCCTGCCCCATTGTTTCTAAAAATATTTGTGATATAGGAATCATTAGAAGAAAACATAAAATGCAATCCATACCGAATATTATGTGTCGCGATGTTTCGCCAGATTACTGAATCATAAACAAATTCAAAATAAATTCCGTCTCGATGCCCTTTTATGGTGTTACCGATGATTTGTAAATCATTGCTTTTCCAGGCGTGAATGCCGTTTCCAATTTGTTGTTCTTCTTTTCCGTAAGCAATAATGGTATTGTTTTTAACCACACAATTTCTTCCATTTTGAATATAAATACCAAAGAAATTATCATCCAATTGATTTCCTTCAATAAGTACAAAAGATTTGTTGTAAACTTTAATACCACATGGATCTTCTAAGGCTGCAAAACCGGAATTAATTACTCTAAATCCTTTTACAACTACACTATCAGCATGAATTGAAATGACTTCTACTTTTTTTTGTCCGTCTAAAACCGGGAAATTTTTTCCAAGGAAAACAATTTTCTTGTCTATTCGAAGGTTCCCTTCTTTATAAATTCCTTTGTGAACCAAGACAGTATCGCCATCTTTCGAAGCTTTTAAAGCTTGTTTGATGGTTTTATACGGTTTATTGGTTCCCACTTCTAACTTTTGAGCTTGAAGAGAAGAAATACAAAGCAGTAAAATGAAAAGTAGTCGCATTAAATAGCGTTTTTATTTTAAAATTTCATTCCAACTAATGACTTGGGCTTTTAGTTTATCACCAAAATTCTGTGCATCGGAAAAAGTGTTAAAAGCAGCAATATTCCCATGCATCGGACTATTAATTTCTCCACCGCTGATGTAAAAAGCTTTGGCAGCATCAATCAATTGATTGTTTTGCGTATAATCATGCACAAAATAACTACTAACTTCAGTTGATTCATTTTCTTCACAATAATTCACTAAACAGGTAATATCATCAAACATGTAATAGCGACCTTTTTGGGTTTGAATTTCTGCACCGAATTTTCCATCGGAAATAGGCATTTTACAAAATTCACAGGCATCTACATTTAGTTTAATTGGTTGTGCTTCATTGCTTCCGCAAGCTGTTAGAAAAAAAATAGGAATTAGTAACAGGGCAGCTTTTGGTTTCATAAACCTTTTGTACCATTTAAATTCTAATGTCAATACAATAAAAATTAACAAACCACTACCAATTAACATCCATCCACCAATATCAGGAACAGAATAAGCTCCAAAATTCAATAATTGTTTATAACCAATAAGTGGTGGTTGATAAGACATTCCGGGTACTTTGATTGCAGCATTCGGATCTAAATTGTGTCCGTATTCATAATTCCATCTATAAAAATCGACACCTGCTAAAATGGTAAAAAGTATAAAAGAAACAAATAAAGCTACGACAAATTTTCTCTTAGCAATTAAAGACGCTAATAAAGCAAATATACCGAAAGCCCCAATAATATAGGGCAAAATTTTAAATTCAATAAAGTTTTCGGTATGCAGTGTTGCCATACCAATATAATGGTTTAAACCATTAATAATTTCTACATCACCTCCAATTTTATTAGCATAAAGTTTTAAATTTAAACCTTCCGGATATTGCGGTGCATCTAAATCTATTTGCCACATTGGAAAATAGAGCGAACCCAAAAACAAGCCTGTTACAATCAAAAGTAGCACTTTTGAAAGTAAAGATATTTTGATTGTTTTCATTTTGATTTGATAAAAAAGGGAGCATCCGGAAACAGATGCTCCCTATAAATAAAATTATTTACTAGCCGGTAAATTTGTACCTATACTATATTGTAAAGGAACGTTTGAACCTTTTGGAGATACACGGAGGTAACCTTGCATTTCTTGATGTAATGCACTACAGAAATCGGTACAATAGAATGGGAATGTTCCCACTCTGTCCGGAACCCATTTCAAAGTTGTGGTTTCTCCCGGCATGATTAAAAGTTCGCCATTATCGGCACCTTTTACTGCAAATCCGTGAGGTACATCCCAATCTTGTTCTAGATTAGTTACGTGAAAATAAACCTCATCACCTAAAAACACACCTTCAATATTATCCGGTGCAAAGTGCGAACGCATAGATGTCATGTAAACATGCACTTTGTTACCTTCACGAACTACTTTGGCTTCTTTTTCACCTTTTGTGACATACGGGTGTTTATTTTCTTCCAATTTATAGAATTTCAATTGACCGTTGTTTCGAATTAAATCGGCGGGTGCTGCTTGAGCATAATGAGGTTCACCAATCGTTGGAAAATCCAATATCAATTGCATTTTATCACCGCTTATGTCATAAATCTGAGCACTTTGAGCCAATTCAGGTCCGGTAGGTAAATAACGGTCTTTGGTAATTTTGTTATAGGCAATTAAATATTTACCAAATGGTTTTTTACTATCCCCACCAGGAATACATAAATGACCAACAGAATAATACGTTGGAACTCTGTCTAATACTTTTAGCGATTTAATATCCCATTTAACCACTTCTGAAGATACAAACATGGTTGTATAGGCATTTCCTTTTCCGTCAAATTCAGTATGTAATGGCCCAAGACCCGGTTTTTGCACTTCACCATGTAAAACTGATTCATATTTTAAAACCGGAATTCCTCCATATTCACCTTCATATGATTTGTCTTTGATGGCTTTTTGCAACTTATCATAACTGAATACAGGAATTAATGCAGCTAATTTACCTGAACCAATAATGAATTCCCCTGTTGGATCCACATCACAACCGTGAGGAGATTTTGGACAAGGAATCATATAGCAAATATCTTTTAACTCAGCAGCATCTAACACTAAAACTTCTGTTTTAATTTCTGATTTTGCAGAATGTGTAGCCTCATCCCATGTATTGTGAGCATAACGTACTTTTTGTTTTTTGCCTTTTCCGGCTTTTACGTACTCTTCTGCTTTTTTCCAGTTAACAGCCATAATGAAATCTTTATCTTTTTGTGAAGCATTAACTTCTAACAAAGTATTGGCTTGTTCAGTATTGTAGCAAGAAAAGAAAAACCAACCGTGAGATTTACCTTTACCGGCATGCGATAAGTCAAAGTTTACACCGGGCGTCATAATTTGAAAAGCGATATCCATTTCACCTTCTTTGCCCACTTTTACAAAACTGATGTGTCCTTTGTAATTTTCTTTATAGGTATTGATTGGCACATCACCATTTTCATAATCACCGGGTACGCTAAAACGTGTTCCAGCAACCACATATTCTGTATTTTCAGTAATAAATGGTGAAGAGTGATTTCCACCACTGTTAGGCAACTCTATAATCTCAGCGGTTTTGAATGTTTTTAAATCAATTCTAGCAATACGAGGCGTATTGTTGGCATTACCAAAAACCCAACGTCCATCAACTTCACCATTGGTTTGCGACATTTCGGTGTGATGTAAATCATCCCAAGGCACAAATCCGTGTGAGGTGTTCAACATGGGTTTGGTTTCTTCACTATATCCCCATCCTTTTTCAGGGTCAACAGAGAATACCGGAATTACTCTAAATAATCTTCCACTTGGAAGTCCATAAACACTTAATTGTCCGCTGAATCCACCGGAAACAAAGTTATAAAATTCGTCATATTTACCTGGAGCAACGTATGCTTTTTGAGCTGCATCTCCACTAACTGTATCACTTGTATTTTTGGGTTTACAAGAACCCATGAATGCAGCAATCATAACTACTGCAGAAGTAATTTTTAAAAAATTTGTTTTCATATACTTTCGATTTATATTGATTTTAATTAATTCAAATTACTTCACGCCATCATTTTGACGCATATATTCCAAAACATGTCTAGCATCATCATCCGTAATTGATTGATTAGGCATTCTTAACAAACACAATTCTAATTGGGCTTGTAATTCAGGATCTTTGTCAATCATTGGGTCTGGATTAGTAGCAAAATTCATAATCCATTGCGGAGTTCTGCGTTCTGTAACACCCTTCCAACCAGGTCCTACTAAACGTTCATCGGTTAATTTGTGACAAGACATACATTTTACGCCGGCTACTTTTTCACCTTCTGCAGCCATTGCAACATCCAAACCGGTTCCCAAATCAACGGTAGTAAATTTACCTTCACCACGTTTTGGATCATAAGAAGCGGGATCTGAAGATGTTTCAGAAGAAGTTTCTGTTGAAGAAGACTTTGAGAAATCCTCTCCTGCATTGGTTTTATCTTTTCCACACGAGATGAATAAGAGTAATCCAAATACTAATGCATACAATTTGTTCATATTATTTAAGTTAAAAATTATGACACAAATTTCCTGAGTAATTATTCGAAAATTTATGATTGCAATCATACAAATCATGTTTTTTTTACTATTATCTTTGCCCCATAAATTAATAGCTCGTTTTGAAATATTTTATTATCATAGTCACCTTCTTCTTTTTATTCAGACCGATATTTCCGGTTTTGAATTATGTGGTGAATTATGATTATATCTCAAAAGAATTGTGTGAAAACAAGGCAAAACCGGCATTAAATTGTAATGGTAAATGTCATTTAAAAGCAGAGTTAGCCAAAGCATCTGAAGAAAATATTCCGGCTTCACAAGAGTCAAAAAGTAATATTACCTTAGAATTATTATTCTTAGAAACCATTCCTGAATTTAAATTCAATCGAATTTATGTTGAAAAACATCAGGTTTCTATTTCTTATTCCAGACTATACTTTCGATTACATAGTACCAGCATTTTTCATCCGCCCACTGTGTAATCTTCCTTTTAGTATTTTAAAATTTCTAAACCGGATTAAATTCTAATCCAACTATAATACTAGTACTTTATTTTTACCATAAGCCGATAAAATCGGTGAATTCCAACTCATTGCTTTATGGGCTTGTGGTTACTATTTCTATAACTCAAAATTAAATTTACAATGAAACTTTATAAAATATTTTTCCTTTTTGCTCTAGCTTTATTTGCTTCCTGTTCTTCTGATGATGATTCAACACCGGTTAACGAATTAGATGGTTTGACTAAATTCAAAGAAATTACTAACGACACACATACTATCGAATTGTATTCGCATCTTGGTTATTTGGAACAAGGTTACAACGAAATATCTCTACGAATTAAAAACAATTCAACCAACGAATACATTAAAAATGCCTCTATTGAATGGATGCCACTAATGCATATGATGATGATGACCCATTCATGTCCAAAATCTGCTGTTGAAAAAATCACTCCGGAAGGCACATTATATGAAGGCTATATTGTGTTTCAAATGCCTCAAAATGCAACTGAATTCTGGGATTTAAAATTAGATTACACCATTGATGGAGCAGCTTATACAGCTACTTCGGTTATTGATGTTCCTGCATCTACGGATGTGAGAGTTAAATCTTTTACCGGATCAGATAATGCAAAATATATTGTTGCCTATGTTGAACCTCATCATCCAAAAGTGGCAATAAACGATATGACAGCACTTATTTTTAAAATGGAAAACATGATGAGCTTTCCGGTAGTTAATAACTACAAACTTAAAATTGATCCAAGAATGCCGAGCATGGGAAATCATGGTTCACCAAATAATGTAGATTTAACCCAATCTGCCTCTGATGAATTTTATCATGGTAAACTATCACTAACCATGACGGGTTACTGGAAAATTAATCTTCAATTGTTAAATGATTCCAATGAAGTTTTAAAAGGGGAAGCAATTACTGAAACTACAACTGAAAGTAGTATCTATTTTGATATAGAATTTTAAATACAGTATTAACGGCCAAAAGTTATATAAACTTTTGGCCTTTTACTCCTTTCCATGAAAAATCAATTTTATGTTGTATTCGTTCTTTTGACTACAACCTTGAGTTTGGCACAAGAACAAGTGAAAGATAGCATTTTGCCCGTAAATCTAACTGAAGTAATTCTTATTGGAAAACCTACGCAATTAAATGAAAAACAAGTAAAACCATTAGCTAGTTTAGATGAATACCTTCAACAATCGGGTAGAATAGATATGATTAAACGTGGAAGTTATGCTTGGGAACCCATGATTAACAACATGGCAACTGAGCGAACGATTGTCACCATTGATGGCATGCGGATATTTGGAGCTTGTACCGATAAAATGGATCCTGTAACTTCGTATGTAGAAATCTCCAATCTTTCGGAAGCTACAATTTCATCCGGTCAAGAAGGAAGTTGTCACGGACCAACCATTGGCGGTTCATTGGATTTAAAACGACTTCGCAGCAATCAAGCCAATTTAGGTTGGTCCGGAAGTTTGAGCAGTGGATTTGAATTCAACAACAAACAACGCATTTTAGGCGG
The DNA here is from genome assembly GCF_013822155.1 of Flavobacterium sp. GTDB lineage: Bacteria > Bacteroidota > Bacteroidia > Flavobacteriales > Flavobacteriaceae > Flavobacterium. The sequence goes on along the minus strand of NZ_PNJW01000010.1, from coordinate 27,787 downwards.
AATGGTACATTACAAAGACAGCTCACTGTATGCCGATGCCAATCTAACCTATCGAAAAGCCGACAATTATTATGCAGGAAATGATAAAGAAATTATGTATTCACAGTTTCAAAAAATGAATGCTTCTATAGTTTCCGGTTATAAATTTCAAAATAAATTAATTGAAGGTTCGGTTATTTTTGATGAAGCCAATGATGTGGGTTATCCAGCTTTACCAATGGATATTTCGTTGGCACGTGCATTAATCACTTCTTTTAAATACGAAGTAGTTCCAAAATCGGGACTCATCAATCATTGGGAAAATAAGTTGTATTACAACACCATTACCCATTTTATGGATGATTCCAAACGACCTGATGTTCCTATCCGAATGGATATGCCAGGCTGGAGTGATACCTACGGTTTTTATTCAAAAGGAAAAGCAACCATAAACAAGCATCATATGCAATTTAATTTGAATGGTTTTTACAATCGTTCCATTGCCGAAATGACTATGTATCCGAACGATCCGAATGAAAATACCATGTTTATGTATACTTGGCCGGATGTTCGAACACTTTATAACGGTATTTATTTAGAAGATGAATTGGAATTTTCTTGCCATAACTCGCTAAAATTGAATGGTTCTTTTGGCTATCATCAAAACAAAGTTGCGAATGAATTTGGACTGGAAAGTTTACAAATTTTCTATCCTGAAATGGCCGACCAACAGAATCGATTATTGAAAAGTATTTCGTTGCAATACAAACATCAAATCAATAACTGGAACTTTTCAGTGGGTTCCGGCTATGGCGAACGGGCACCTTCTGTAACGGAAGGTTATGCATTTTATATTTTCAATAGTTTTGATTTGTTTGATTATATTGGAAATCCAAATTTATCTAACGAAAAGTCGATTGAAGGAAGTTTTGATGTTTGGTTTAAAAACGAAAAAATAAAAACCGGCATTACCTTTTCTGCATTTCATCTATTGGATTATATTATTGGAATACCGGATAACAATATACTACCCATGACTATCGGAGCTAGTGGAGTGAAAATTTACAATCAACTTTCGTATGCCAATTTAATGCATAGTTCATTTCAATTTGATTATCGATTGACCGATTATCTCACATGGAATAATAAATTGCAATACAGTTATGGAAAAGATTCCGAAGAACGAAATCTGCCTTTTATCAGTCCGCTGCAATACCAAAGTCAAGTTCAGTATAAAAAGAATCTGTTTCAAACGGAAATAAACGTTCGTGGCAATGCCACACAAACTAATTACAGTCCGTATTATGGAGAAAACAGTACACCGGATTATGCTATTTTAAATTTTTCTGCCGGTTACAATTTTAAATGGACTTCACAGAAATTATTAGTCAATGCAGGTGTTGAAAATATTTTCGATAAGTATTATTCAACTTTTACCGATTGGAATAACATTCCCAGAATGGGACGAAATGTATTTATCAATCTCTCTTATGCAATCGGAAATTAACTTTTCCTTTGAAGGAATAAAAAAGTAAATATAAAACCACACTTCCCAAACTAATAAACAAAAGCGTCCCTGTGATGATGAATCCAATCATCCAGGGACGACTGTTTTGCATCATTTGCCCAAAAACACCTTCTGTGATTCCGGCTTGCCACAAGGCTCGTTGAATACCCATTCCGGATAATGTAAAAAGAAAAAGAAGCAAAGCTATTTGCGAAGTCCAAAAGAGTATCGACATTCTTTTCAAGGCTTTCAAGCTTTCAAAAGCGGGTTTAATGAAATAAAAAGCACCGGCTAAAACAATCATAGTGTTAATTCCAATGGTTGTTCCCATGGCATGAACAACGGTAATTTGCGTGCCATGTGTGTATAAATTGAAAGCGGGAATTGACATGAATAAAGCAATCGCCAAATTGATCATTACCCAATAATCAGAAGCCATTAAAAATCGGTAAGGAAAAAAGTAATAATGTGCTTTATTTTCTTTCAATTGTTGGTTCCAATGGTAGAAAATACGAATTAAAATAATCCATTCGGTCATACTTACGATATATGAAATATGATGAATGTAACGATCAGTGGGCAAAATGTAAATGTGATGCCCCCAATTAAACATCAAATTAAAAAATCCTAAAAAGTACATGGCAAAAGCTAATTTACTCGTAGCCATTTTTTCATCACCTGAAATCTTAGTCATTAAATAAAACGCCAAACCATAAATCATTTGATTGATAGCTCCCACAATCGAACCGTTTACTTTCCATTGAATGGTCATATCGGCCATTAAATGTTCTTTGAAATAAGGGAAAATCCAAAGGTAGTTTTCAATAAAAATAAAGGCATAAAAAACAAGTCCGGTAAACCACATCCATTTATAAACCGGCCAATTTTTATAGGAACCGGCATTTTTTAAATAAAACAGTAGAAATACAAAATAAGAAATCAGAATGGGTAACGCCCAAATGGGTTGGAATTCCCAATACTCCCTACCTCCAAAATCACCGGTAAAGTAGCCGTAAAATATTCCTGCTAAAGCGATCAACCACAACAACAAATGTATTTTTAAAAGATGGAAGGAAATGCGTTTGATGGATTCTTTTTGAATAGCCAAAGCTACGCAACCTAATCCACCTAAAACCACTCCAAAATAGGCACTGGTAACGTGCAAGGGTCGCAAAGTGAGAAATCCCAATATTCCAGATTTAGCATCGGTTAAACGGTAGGCAAACGAAGCTAAAAAGCCAAATAATAGCCCTAAAAAAAGCAATAGTAATGCTAAACGAAGTAGCCAAGTTCCTGATTTCATTCTAAATTATCTAATGTAAATGTTCCGTTTAATTGTGGAGAGTAATCTTGTGGATTAGCGGTTCCTGTTTCATTAATTTCTTGCAAGAAAACAAGTAAGTCCTCCATTTCCTGATTTGTCAAATCAAAAGCAGGCATCCGACTTATTCCGTTACTAATTATTGCTTTTAAAAACACCTCCGAATAACCTGGTTTTGATGTTACATTGGTTAAATCCGGACCCAAATAGCCACCTAAGCCGTACAATTGGTGACACGTATGGCAGTTGTTTTTTTGCCAAACATCTTTACCTGCAGCAGCTTGTTTGGAATTTTTTACATTTATATTATCTTTTTCTCGCAATGGTTTCAAATAGATAGAAAAAGAATAGATTATAAACAAAACACTTAAAAAAATGAAAATTCTGATTGGTGAAAATACACTACTTTTTTTAACAAATACAAGCATGGTCATTCAAATTTGAGTTGTTAGATAAAGGAAAATTTAAAGATTGATTCATGATAATTAAAGATGTTTGTAACATATTTTCCAGTTCACAACAGTTTCGGCATCGAAAATAATAATCTACACATTCTAATAAATCAAAATGAATTTTAGTGAGTTGAATTATTACTTCTTGCTTTTCAACTTCTGTCCCGTGTAAAACGCTATAATTCATCAAGCTTTTAACTTTATTCTTAAAAACACCCAACACAGATGGACTTATTATCTCATGGGTTTCAATACTTCTGATTTGGGATAGTTTGTACCGTTTAGTAGAAACTTTATTTTCAAATATTATTCGTTCTGATGCATTATAGGAAAACACCAATGCTTCCAATAATGAATTAGAAGCCAAACGATTAGCACCATGCAAACCAGTACAAGAACATTCGCCTAAAGCATATAAACTTTTAAGTGAAGTTTGTCCGTTTTCATTCACTTCAATACCTCCACATTGATAATGAGCTACAGAAACTATTGGGATTAAATCTGATTCCGGATATAATCCTACTTCTATAAACCGGGCATAAATTGTTGGAAAATGAGCTTGAAATTCTTGCTGATTTAAATGCCTAAGATCCAAATAAACAAATTCATCACCCGATTTATCTAACTCGTTTGTGATGGCTTTTGAAACAATATCTCGGGTAGCTAATTCCCCTCTGGAATCGAATTCAAATAAAAAACGTTCTCCCTTTTTATTGACAATATATCCGCCAAAGCCTCGGACTGCCTCAGAAATTAGAAATAAATTGCTTTTATCTTCTTCATATAATGCCGTAGGATGAAATTGAACATATTGCATATCTTTGATAGATGCTCCTGCTCTAAAAGCCAAAGCAACTCCATCTCCGGTGGCAATTTCCGGATTAGACGTAAATTGAAATACTTGTCCGCTTCCTCCCGTAGCCAAAACAATGGTATTTGCAAAAATGATATCAATCGTAGGATTTGAATCTTTTATATAAGACATTCCTATTACTTGTTTATCTTCCTCTTGATTTTCAGTCAATAAATCAACACAAAAAGCATGTGGAATCACTTCAATATTGGGTTGAGTTTTAATTTTTGCCCACAAGACTTCTTGAATATGCCAACCGGTTTTGTCTTTGTAATGCACTACCCGATTATGACTATGTCCGCCTTCTAAAGCCATGGCAAGATGACCATCTTTTTCGGTATCAAATTCTGCTCCCCATTTGATTAATTCCTGTAACCGATGTGGAGCTTGTTTGATAACCATTTCTACCACTTTTGGATTACATTTACCTTGACCTGCATTTAAAGTGTCTTGAATATGTTCATCAAAACTATCCCTAATTCGATCGCAAACAGCTGCAATTCCACCCTGTGCTAAAGAAGTATTTGTCTCATCAGGTTCATTTTTAGTCATTAAAACAATCTTCAAATCAGGTCGTTTTTCATTAAGCTGAAGAGCCAATGAAAGTCCTGCAATTCCGGTTCCTGATATTAAAACATCACACGTTTTCATAATCTTAAAGTTGAAGCATTCGTTGAATTGGAATTTTAGCTTTTTCCATTATTTCTTTTTCCAATAAAACTTCATTTGATTCATTTAACAAACATTGGTAGAGTTTTTCTAAGGTATTTAATTTCATAAAAGCACATTCGCTACACGCACACGTATTATCTTCTTTAGATGGTACCGGAATCAAAATTTTATCAGGGACTTCTTGTCTCATTTTGTGTAAGATACCGTTTTCGGTTGCCACAATAAATTTGTTCTCGGGTGATGATTTTACATAATTTATCATTCCGGAAGTTGAACCAATATATTGTGCCGTTTTTAAAATATGAGCTTCCGATTCCGGATGAGCAATTATGACTGCATCAGGATTTTTTTGATATAAATCAATTAATTTCTCCAATGAAAAAGCTTCGTGAACAATACAAGAACCTTCCCACAAAACCATATTTCTTCCGGTTTCTTTATTTAAATAGTTACCTAAATTTTTATCAGGAGCAAAAACAATAGGTTGTTTTTTTGGTACTGATTCAATTACTTTTTTAGCATTGGATGAGGTGCAAACAATATCACTCAATGTTTTAATTTCTGCCGAACAATTGATATAAGTTATTACGGTATGATTTGGATAATTTTTAAGAAAATCTTTAAATTGATCAGGCGGACATCCATCTGCCAAAGAACAACCGGCATTGACATCCGGTACAAGAACTTTTTTTGAAGGATTTAGAATTTTAGCTGTTTCCGCCATGAAATATACTCCGGCAAAAACAATGATATCCGCTTTTGATTCGGCAGCTTTGCGAGAAAGTTCCAAACTATCACCAACAAAATCTGCAATTTCTTGAATTTCAGGTTGCTGATAATAGTGTGCTAAAATAACTGCATTTTTCTCTTTTTGTAACTTCTTTATTTTATCGCTCCATTTGTCAATCACTTTCATTTGTAATAGGATGTTTTTGTCTTATTAAAGAATAAATTTTTTAAATTTTAAGATATGTCTCGCCTATTTTTAAACCTGATATTAAATTAGTCAAATCGGTAGAATCCAATGCTTTTTTTAATTGCTCCCTGATAGGTTTATATTGGTTATGAAAAGGGCAAGGTTTAATTTCTGAACAATCTTGCAAACCTAAACTACAACGATTATATAATGCATCACCATCGAAAACTAAAACTATTTGTCCCAGTTTAACTTTTGACAACATTTCTTTCGAAACGAAAAATCCTCCTCCATTGCCTTTAGATGATTCAACCAACTTATTTTTAGCTAATTTTTGTAGAATTTTAGCCGTAAACGATTCAGGTGAATCAATCTTACGGGCAATTTCACGTAAACTCACTTTATTTCCTAATTGGGATTCTAATGCTATTATAATGGTTGCCCGAATGGCATACTCACACGTTTTTGAAAACATATTTTTTTTATCAAAGATAATTCTATTTCTACTTTTTTAAAAGAAATAGTAGCCAATGATTTTAAATGTACTAAAATTTACTCGCCAAAAATATTCTGATTAATTAAATAAAAACATGATTTAAATCATATTGATTAATGACTAAAAAACTGAAATTTGTCCTCTAAATTGGATATTTATGAATTATTGGAAAAAGCTAACTGCTACAGAACGAATTGCTCGCATTCAAGAAGCTTTACGTCAAAATGTTGATTTTTCAAAAGATGCTTCATTGGGTTATCCGGCTTCAAAATTAGATGGAAAAGTATTTTATGACGATGCTCCATTTTTGAAGGATGCTCCGGTATTAATGACATATGTTGCAAATCCAAATCACATTGGTTGCCATACAACCGGAACTTCAGAAACTGCTTTTAAAGGCACTCAAGAAATTGAAAGAGAAACACTTGATATTTTAGCAATCGATATTTTTGGCTCTGCAAAAAAAGAATATGACGGTTATATTGCTTCGGGCGGAACTGAAGCAAATATTCAGGCGTTGTGGCTATATCGAAATTATTTCATGAAATCATTTGGTGCAAACCCTTCAGAAATTGCTATAATAGCTTCGGAGGACACACACTATTCAATTGCAAAAGGTTCCAATTTATTGTTAATTGATTGGATTAATGTGCCTGTCGCATTTGAAAATAGAAAAATTGATACAGTTGCCTTTGAAAATTTACTAATTGAAGCTATTTCAAAAGGTAAAAAATACTTTATTGTGGTTTGTAATATGGGAACTACCATGTTTGGTTCTGTTGACAACCCAACTGATTATACAACAATTTTAGAAAAACACAATCTTGACTATAAACTCCATATTGATGCGGCTTATGGTGGATTTGTATACCCCTTTTTATCCCAGGAGACTACCTTAAGTTTTAGAAATCCAAAAGTATCCTCCATTACTGTTGATGCACATAAAATGTTGCAAGCACCTTATGGTACCGGTATTTTTTTATGTAGAAAAGGCTTAATTGAAAATGTTTTAACCAAAGAAGCAGAATATGTAGAAGGAATGGATTTAACTTTGTCAGGAAGCCGTTCCGGAGCTAATGCTGTTGCCGTTTGGATGATTTTAGCTACTTACGGACCAAATGGTTGGTTTGAAAAAGTAAAAGTGTTACAAATGCGAACCGATTGGTTATGCCAACAATTAACAGATTTGAACATTCCGTATTTTAGAGAACCAAACATGAATATAGTGACTATCAAATCAAGCTATATTCCGGAAGAATTGGCTCATCAATTTGATTTAGTTCCACAAAAACATAATGCTGATAATGAATGGTATAAAATCGTATTAATGGAACATGTTGAAGTAGATCATTTGAGTTTATTTTTGGAGAAACTTAAAAACTCCATGGCAATTCATTCTTAAATTACCGCATTTGAATCCAATTATCAGCAGTTGATAAATCATTGAACGCTTCATATTTTGAGGCGTTCATTTTTTTTAGGGTTTCTACTCCATTGCGAAAAGGTTGTATAAAATAGTTTCCGGCATAATTATTCGTTTGTAAAACCGATATCATTTCTTCCAAATCATTTTGGTTTAATAGTTCTGAATGAACCGTTGTTCTTATTTCAAAAGGAATTGTTGATTGTTTTAAAATAGCTAAACTAGCTAAAAATGTTTCATATAAATTTGATTCGGTTATAGATTTGAACTTCTCTTTAGTTGATTTAAAATCGAGAGCAACATAATCTATTAGCTTTAATTCTATAGCTTCAGCTAATCGGGCTGGTTTACTCCCATTTGTGTCCACCTTAATCAAGAAACCCATTTCTTTAATAACTTGCATTAATACAATGGATTCTTTGTGCAATAAACATTCACCCCCGCTAAAAACGACAGCATCGAGTAGCCCTTTACGTTTTTGTAAAAAAGAAATTATTTCGGGAAAGGAATAACTTCCTTTCCCGAAAACAATCTCCGGATTATAGCAATAACTACATTTCATATTACATCCGGCAAACCAAAGTATGCAGGAGGTTTTATCAGGGTAATCCAATAATGTAAAAGCAGTAATACTATGAATTATTTTTTTAGCACTTAGTTTCATTAAAATGTGTGCGTTGTTTGTGTTCGCCTTTTTTGCCAATGTTAAAACTTTCAACAGGCCGGTGATAACCCATCACCCGAGTATAAACAAGGCATTTGGTTCGTAATTCATTGTGTTGTTCCAAAACAATTTTAGCGGCAGTTGTGTTCATTTTTTTCAGTTTTAAGTTTTTCTATTAAGATTTCATCACATATTGGACAGTATTCGTGTTCACCGTTTAAATAACCATGAACGGCACATACACTAAACACGGGAGTAACGGTAATATATGGCAATTTAAAGTTCGTAATCACTTTTTTGACAAAATTTCGACAAGCTTCGGGTGTACTTATTTTTTCATTCATATATAGGTGTAAAACTGTTCCTCCGGTATATTTACACTGTAAATCATCTTGCATCAATAAAGCCTCAAACGGATCTTCTGTGAAATCAACCGGGATTTGAGAACTATTGGTATAGTAAATATTTTCTCCTTCACCGGCTTGAATAATATCGTCATATCGTTTTTTATCTTCTTTGGCAAAGCGATAGGTCGTTCCTTCGGCCGGTGTGGCTTCTAAATTGTATAAATTACCCGTTTGTTCCTGGAATTCCTTCATTCGATTTCTAATGAATTCTAACAATTCTGTGGCCATTTCTGTTCCGAATGAACTGGTAATATCGTGTTTGCCTTTCGTGAAATTTAAGATCATTTCATTGATTCCATTCACTCCAATGGTTGAAAAATGATTACGAAAATGAGGTAAATAACGTTTGGTATAAGGATATAATCCTCTGTCGTACATTTCCTGAATAAATATTCTTTTCTTTTCTAAGGTTGATTTTGAAATTTCCAATAATCGATTTAATTGTTGGTACAACATCAGCATGTTATCAGCATTTAAATAACCCAATCGAGCCATGTTAATCGTTACTACTCCAATACTTCCGGTCATTTCTGCACTGCCAAATAATCCATTTCCTCTTTTAAGTAATTCTCGTAAATCAAGTTGCAAACGACAACACATGCTTCTAACAGCATTGGGCTTATACGCATTTGGATTTTCAACCTTTTGACCATTTTCATCAATTGAATATTGGCTTCCTATAAAATTTTGAAAATAAGAGGAACCTATTTTAGCTGTGTTTTCAAATAAGATATCTGTATTCTCACCATACCAATCAAAATCTTCTGTAATATTAACGGTAGGAATTGGAAAGGTGAATGGTTGTCCGTTTGCATCACCTTCAGTCATTACGGTATAATAAGCTTTATTAATAAGGTTCATTTCCGGCTGAAAATGTTCGTATCGCATTTCGATAACGGAATCTACTCCCCTATTTTTTGCTCTGATCTCTAAATCATTTACTTGCTTGTTTAAAAATAAATGTTCATTGTTACGAGTAGGAATTTGCTCTTTCAAATCGGCAGGAACGACCCAATCTAACGTAATATTTGTAAACGGCGATTGTCCCCAACGGGCTGGCACATTCAAATTATAAACAAAACTGCGAACCGCTTTCAAAACTTCTTCAAAATTTAGATTATCTTTAAAAACGTAGGGAGCTAAATAGGTATCAAATGAACTAAACGCCTGAGCACCTGCCCATTCACTTTGCAAAATTCCTAAGAAATTAGCCATTTGACCTAAAGCTTCCCTAAAATGGGAAGGTGGTTTACTTTCCACACGACCTCGAACACCGTTAAAACCATCATTCAATAAAACGCGTAAACTCCAACCGGCACAATAACCCGTCAAGCAATCTAAATCGTGAATATGGACATCTCCATTTCGATGAGCATATCCTTCTTCTTTAGAGTACACTTTGTCCAACCAATAATTGGCAATTATTTTTCCTGCAACATTGTTTACCAAGCCCGCATTAGAGTAAGATGTATTGGCATTAGCATTAATTCGCCAATCCGTTTGACTGATATATTCTTCTATGGTTTGAGTACTGTCAACATAGGTCGTGTCGTCATTTAATCCAAGTATGTGTTCCCGTTGTAATTTTCGGGTGTGACGATACAACATAAACGAACGCATCACCTTATAATGTCCAAATTCAAATAATACTTTTTCAATTGTATCCTGAATTTCTTCAACCGACCAAGTTTCTTTCCTATCTAATAAAATAACTACTTTATTTAAAACTGCTTGGTCATATTCCTGTGATTCACTCTGAAATGCTTTTTGAATGGCTTCTTCTATTTTGAAAGCTTCAAACGGTTTAAAGGCACCGTTTCTTTTGATAACATATTTTTCCATATAACTTGTTTTGGTGAGAATTAAACGAAATGCTTTTGACAAATTTAATCCTAATAGGATATTTATATCCGTTTTGAAAAGAAAGTAATGAACAAGTTATAGTTATTTTTTGTTGATAATTTATAAAATCGTATTAGATTAAGAATAAAATAACTACAAAAAAAAGTGCTCGATTTCTCGAACACTTTAAAATAACAATTTAAGTTATTATGCTTTTTTCTCTTCCGTTTTCTTTGAAGAACAACATCCACCTTTTTTCTCTGTTCCACAAGATTTTTTCTCTTCAGTTGAACAAGACTTTTCAGTTTTAGCTTTCTCTTTTTTCTTTTCTTTTTCTTTTGGCTCTCCAGCAAAAGCACTTGAAGTGAATAAAAATGCAACAACAGCCATTAAGGAAACTAATTTTTTCATGATATAGGTTTTAATTATTTACAAATGATTAGTACAAATATATAATTTATTGAATACCATCGAACATTTGACAACTATTTTAATAGAATTTTAAGTTATTTAGTCTATTAATTACTTTTGTTCAGATTTAATCCAATTGAAAATTAAGAATCAACTTTTTTTATGTAGTTAATGTCTTTTCATGTAAATCTGATAATTATGATTTAAAATTATATGATATATATCATATTTCATAATATTTTGTTAAACTATATTTGAAGTATAATTCTGATACCTAAGAATTAACTAATAAATATCAACTTAATTCAATTTAATATGAAAACGTTTTTTAAAATTCCAGTGTTTTTAATGATTGGTCTCTCTTTAGCATTCGTGGGATGTACTCATGATGACAGAACAGATACAACTGTACCTGTTGATCCGGATTTAGCTAGCTATGAAGCTGCTGATGTAGTAAGTGGTTATAAATTATTTAATGATTTTAGAAAAGCGGAAACCGGAAGCACAGATGATTTTGTTCCAAACGATGCTACTGTTGATCCAGCACACATTAATGACTATAATGAATTTTACAGATGTAAATCTTGTCACGGTTGGGATTTGAAAGGAAGATACGGTTCTTATATCAACAGAGGTCCCCAAGCTGCCAGACCTGATGTGGCTGCTATTCAACTCGTTAATTTACAATATTCTGATAAAAGAGTCATTTTTGACAAAATTAAAAACCTTGGCGGGCCTGCCGTTGATCCTGCAAGAACAGCTGACGGTTTAAATCCTGCTTTAGGCGGAAACAATCATGCGGATTATAGTGTGATTTTGTCCGATGCTCAAATTTGGGATTTAGTTAAATTCTTAAAAGAAGGTGCTTTAGATACTGACCAATTATATCAAATAAACACTACAGGAACTTATCCAAGCGGAACTTTAGCTTTTAGTGACATAGGTAGAGATGGTAATGCAGCAAGCGGAAATACTTTTTACACAAATAAATGTGCCAGTTGTCATGGAACAGATGGTAAACTTATTCTTTTTGGTGGAACTACTTCAGTAGGTAAGTTTGCTAGAACTAAACCATACGAATTGCAGTTTAAAGTGCTTTCCGGACAACTTGGTACTGCAATGGGCCACACTCCTACCTCTTTAAGTGAAATGAAAAATCTACTTAAAGCGTTGAACGATAATGTTGCTTATCCTAATTAATTACAAATAGTAAACTAAATCAACTATTCTCCTTATTAATTGAATAAGGAGAATAGTATTGAAAAACTTAAAAATGAAAAAAATGAAAAAACTATTAATAATTGCTATAGGATTGGTACTCCCTCTCTCCTTTTCATCTTGTTACTATGATGAATTACCTCCTGAAAATATTGTCATCCCGGATGTTGTCTCTTATAGTACTGATATCCAACCAATCTTTAATCAAAGTTGTATTGGGTGTCACAATCCAGGTTCTGTCGAACCAGATTTAACTAATCCTAATTCGTATAATATACTAATTAATGAGGGTTGGGTTGTCCCTGAAAATGCAAATGGAAGTGATTTATATAAATCATTAATTGGTGATGGTGCTCCTTTAATGCCCCCTAATGGTGCTTTGAGTGATGGAAAAATAACATTAGTTCAAAAATGGATTAATCAAGGAGCACTTAATAACTAATTTAATAAGATAATCATGAAATTATATAAATTATTCGTTGCAGTTTTGTCTTTTTTTCCTTTGAGCATTTTTGCACAGGAAACAACTGATACTATTGTACCTGTTGAAGTAGAATATGAAAAAGCAGCTTTTGAAAGTTCATCATTAGTAGACAATCAAACTGATAGAGTATATTCAAAAGGTACTGTTGAGTTTATCATGAACCACCGTTTCGGAATGGTTGATGGGTCTAATGATATGATAGGTATTTGGGGTGTTGCCAACATTCGATTGGCATTAACATATGCTGTAACAGACAGAATTACAGTAGGTTTTGGAACATCAAAAGAAAACCGTTTACAAGATTTTAACTTGAAAGCGGCAATTTTCAAACAAACTGTTAATGGTAAAATGCCTTTTAACTTGACCTATTACGGAAATTGGACTGTTAGTGCACTTCCAAAAGAAGAGTTTGAATACACTTCAGACCGTTGGTCATTTTTCAACCAGTTAATACTTACCAGAAGGATGAGCAAATCAGTATCCTTTCTATTGGCCCCAAGTTACTCTCACTACAATTTAGTAGAAAGTACAATGCAAAACGACATGTTGGCTTTAGGAGCCGGAGGTAAATATACGTTTATGCAAGATTTATCAATTATCGTAGATTTTACAACTCCTTTAATGAAGTATGAGCAAAACACACCTAAACCAGGTTTTGGAATCGGGATTGAATATGGTGCTGTTCAACATGCCTTTCAATTATTCATAAGTAATTCAAAAGGTATTGTAAACCAACAAAATATCATGTACAACCAAAACGAATTTTTTAATGGTGAATTCATGATAGGCTTCAACATTATGAAATCTTGGTAGTCAAAAATTCATATAATTCAGCAAAAGAAATCTAACTTTTACTCAAATCGATTTTCTTTTGCTGAATTGTTTTTTTAAAAAAATATTGAGCGTTCAAATCTAAAATTGAATTTTTTGAATACCAAATTCAGCTCAATAGAAATTAATTCAATACTAATCAATAAAATTATGGCAACTGAAGATAACAACAAATCAAACCGTAGGAATTTCCTAAAATTAGGAGCCTTGGGAGGAATTGCATTAGCCGGAACGGCTATTACAAGTGCTATTTCTGATAATGAAATTCCAAAAACTACCGGCAAAAAAGTTAAAGTGCTAACCGCTGATGGTAAATTGATAGAAATCGATAGTTCACATGTTGATCACCATGCGGCAAATGATAAATTTACAAAAGAAGAAGTTCGGCAAGGAATTGAAGGTAAAAAATTCATACGCGTAATTGATTTAGGTAGATGTGCCAATGAAAGAAAATGCATTGAAGGATGTCAAACTGCTCATCATATCTTAGCTCCTATTGAATACATTAAGGTAAAAAAAATGCAGGATTCTCCTTTGGCTTCACCTTATTGGTTCCCGACCATGTGTTATCATTGTGATAATCCACCTTGTACAAAAGTATGTCCCGTAGATGCAACATTTAAACGTTCAGATGGTATTGTTGCGGTAGATGCAGATCGATGCATTGGCTGTAAATTTTGTATGGCAGCTTGTCCTTATTCAGCCCGTACTTTCAATTTTGGAAGACCCGAACAAGTTAAATTTACTGAAGAGCACAAAAATGACACTTCGGCTGAAAATTTCTGTGCAACTCCTTATGCACAAGAAGGGACTGTTGCAAAATGTGATTTTTGTACAGACCGTTCCGCTCAAGGTTTACTTCCGGCATGCGTTGTTGAATGTCCTAATGGTGCAATATTTCATGGAGATGAATTAGAAGATGTTGTCACTAACGGTGAAGATACCTTTAGACTTAAAAAATTATTAGAAGACAGAGCCGGGTATCGACAATTTGAAGAATTGGGAACAAAACCAAGGGTTTATTATTTACCTCCGGTAAAACGTAATTTCCCGTTTGAAGATGCCACTGAAGCTCATAATACCAAAGAGTAAATCTTTAAAAATTTAAATTATGTCTAAAGATATTATTAAAACAGATTCAACACAATACGAAACCTTTACACAGGAAGAGTATATGGTTATGAAAAATGATTTACTTCGCCCAATTGAAAAAATTGGTAAAGCCGGTAAAATATGGATTGGTTTTCTTCTACTGGTTTGTTTAGCGGGAGTATATGCCTATTATATTCAAGAAACCAAAAGTAAATATGTAACTGTTTCACTAAGAGATTATACCATGTGGGGCGTTTATATATCAAACTTTGTGTTTTTTGTAGCCCTAAGTTTAGTTGGTGTTTTGATGTCAGCAGTGTTGAAACTCACTCATTTTGAATGGTACAGACCGCTTTCGAGAATTGCAGAAGTTATTGCAGTAGGAGCAATTATGCTCGCTGGTGTAAGTATTGTTGCTGCTATGGGAAGACCCGATCGATTGTATTTTTTAGTCACACATGGCCGGATTCAATCTCCTATTATTTGGGATATTATAGTCATTATGACCTATTTAGTGACAAGTTTAATCTTACTGTTTATTCCATTAATACCTTCTTTGTCAACTTGCAAAAATCATTTGAAAAATTTACCAAAATGGCAATTAAAAATGTATAGTTTTCTATCATTTGGTTGGGAAGGAAGTCCTGAACAATGGAAAATACTTAAAAAAACAGTTAGAGTATTGACTATTTTAGTTATTCCGCTAGGTATATCGATTCACACTGTTACTGCATGGCTTTTTGCCACAACGTTACGATCTGAATGGGATAGTACAAATTTTGGAGCCTATTTTGTTTCCGGAGCCTTTTTATTAGGAGTAGCCGCAATGATTATTGCAATATTCATTTTCAGAAAGGCATATAAATTAGAAAAATATCTTACAGATATGCATTTTGATAAATTAGGAAAAGCGATGGTCTTGATGGGATTAATCTATGCCTATTTTAATATCAATGAATATTTAGTTCCAGCCTATAAAATGTCAGGATTACATGCCAATCATTTGTTGAACTTATTTGTTGGTGAAGAAGCTCTTTTTTATTGGTCAGTTGTGTTTTTTGGTATTGTAGTTCCCAGTATATTTCCATTATTCAAAGCAATGAGAAAACCATTACCGCTTACTATCATAGCAATTGCTGTATTTATAGCCGGGTGGTGGAAACGCTATCTAATTGTAATCCCTGGATTATCTTCACCCTATTTACCTATTCAAGATGTCCCAGCTTCTTGGACCCATTATAGTCCTAGTTTGATTGAATGGACAATTGTTGCTTCAACCTTTGCTGCGATGTTACTAATTGTTACACTATTTTCAAGATATTTTCCTATCATTTCCGTTTGGGAAGTTGCTGAAGGTAAATTAGAAGGAAAAGAAGAAATTTTTAACTATAAATAATCCAGAGATGAAAAAATTTAAATATTTCTTAGTAAATTGTGCTCTGTTTTTGAGTATTGCAAGTGTCTTTGGACAAGAAAAAGAAGCTGTTATTACACTGTCATTTGAAAAAGTAGACTCTGTTAATGTTTGCAAAGCATTAGTCACTTCAGAAGGTAAACCTGTCCAGGAAGTTAGCGTTGGTTTATTTGTAAAAAGATTATATAGTAATTTGGCTATTGGCGAGCCTATTGCAACAGATTCTATCGGTGAAGCCAGTTTTGAAGTACCACAAGATATTCCTTCACCTGATGGTAAGTTAGTTTTCATTGCAAAAATCGAAGATGATGAGAACTACATGAATACTGAAACAAAAAGTGAAATAAAATGGGGCATGATAATTGCAAGTGATAACTCGAATGTAGGTGAACGTTCTATTTCAGGAGGAAGGGATAAAGCTCCGATATATTTTATAGTTGCGTCATTATTAGCAATCGGAATTGTATGGGGAACATTATTTTATGCCGTATTTCAAATTTTTAGAATTAGAAAATTAAGAACAATAAATAAAGATTAACCCAATAAATAAATTACAAATGAAAAAATTAAAACAGATTATTTTCGGATTTACACTTGTTGCTGCCTTGTTCGTTAGTCAAACAAACAATGCTCAAGCAAAACCAAAAGGAAAAGAATGGAAAGTTCCTGCAGCAGATGCAAAATTAAAAAGTCCAATAAAAGCGGATGAAAATGCAATTAAAGAAGGAAAAGCAATTTGGGCAAGAGAATGTAAATCCTGTCACGGAGTAAAAGGTTTAGGTGACGGAACAAAAGCAGAAAAAATTGATATCTCCTGTGGTGATTTTACTTCAAAAGAATTTAAAGCAAAAACAGACGGTGAATTATATTATTATACTACTGCCGGAAGAAAACCAATGCCTTCATTCAAAGAAAAATTAAGTAATACTGAACGTTGGCAGTTAGTGGCTTATATGAGAACATTATAAGAAATAAATCCTTCGTTAATTAAGTTGAAATTAGAAAGCTCTTTTGAAGAATAATCAAAAGAGCTTTTTTTATTATTTAAATTATTTCTCAGTTTTCACAAACAAATTAAACAACAGTCCGCCCATTAAACTTCCATATAATGTACTGTTCAATGGTTTAGACGTGATGGAACAAGTTCCACTGGCACAACCTACAAAATGATAATATAAATAACCGGAAATTGCACCGACTAGTACTCCAATAGCGGTAATTATGATTGCTTTTTTGTTCATTTAATTGCTTTTTTCCTGTATAATTTGAATAATTTGTTCTTTAGATAACACCCCGGATTGTCGCCACAATTGTTTACCCTTTTTAAAAAGCATCATCGTAGGAACTCCCCTCACTTGGTATTGTGCCGCTAACTGTTCATTCTTATCCACATCAATTTTAATAATCGAAATTTGATCTTCTAAACTATCTTTAACTTCTTTTAAAATTGGTGCAAGCATTTGACAAGGTCCACACCATGTTGCAAAAAAATCAACAAGAACAGGTGTTTCTGAATTGATTATATCCTGAAAAGTCTTCATAAGTTAAACTTTTATTTTAAAATTTATTTCCAACTCAAAAATCCGCCTTCTAAGTCAATCACTTGAATAAATCCTAATTCAATCATTTTTTTTGCAGCTTTTTGGCTTCTGGCACCACTTCTACAATAGACATAAACCGGTTTGGTTTTGTCTAATTTTTGAATCTCTGCTTCAAATGATTCATCATTTACATTTATATTTGAAGCTTTTGGAATGGCTCCTTCTAAAAATTCCTCAGGTGTTCTAACATCGATAAGTTGTACTTCTCCTTTTGCAATTTCAGTTTTGAATTCTGTTACCGGAATTACTTTTATTTTAGAATTATTTTGCGATTGACATGAAATTGTCATTATAGCAATTACTAACAATAAGGCTAATTTTTTCATATTTTTTTATTTTTAGGTTCTAAGGCACTAAGGTTCTGAGGTACTAAGCGGTGTCTAAAAAAACCTTAGAACCTTAGTGCCTCAGTAACTCAGCACATTCTACAAAGTACTTGGACAAACATAAGCTGTCCGTTTTATCGTTGTATTTTTTATGGCTGCATAGCCACCTTTCACATCAATTACATTATGATATCCTCTGGATTTTAAGATGGAAGCTGCAATCATACTTCGATACCCTCCGGCACAATGAATGTAAAACGGTTCTTCCTTAGGAAACTGAACCAAATGTTCATTTAAAAAATCCAAAGGAGCTGAAGGCACATCAACAATATGTTCAGACGCATATTCACCCGGTTTTCTTACATCAAAGACAGGAACATGAAGTTTCATGTTTTCTTCTAAAACTTCTGCATCAACGGTTGACACGGTATCATATTCCATTCCTGCTTTTTTCCATGTTTCAAATCCACCTTTTAAATAGCCAATGGTGTTATCGTATCCCACACGGGCTAATCGGGTGATGGTTTCGTTTTCTTTCCCTTCCGGAGTTACCAATAAAATAGGCTGTTTATAATCTAAAATCAAAGCACCTACCCAAGGAGCAAAACCACCATCCAGTCCAATAAAAATTGATTTTGGAATATGCCCTTTAGCAAAATCATCTTGATGGCGAACATCTAACACTAAAGCTTCCGTTTCGTTGGCTACGGTTTCAAAAACTTTTGGCTCAAAAGCTTTAGCTTCATTGATTATATTCTCCACATTACCATAACCTTCTTTGTTCATTTGAACATTCATTGGAAAATAAGCCGGTGGTGGTAATAAACCATCCGTTACTTCCCTAACAAATTCTTCTTTAGTCATGTTTGCCCGTAAAGCATAATTGGTTGCCTTCTGATCGCCTATGCTTCCCACGGTTTCCTTACTTAAATTTTTACCACAGGCAGAACCTGCACCGTGAGCCGGGTAAACAATTACATCATCTGCTAAGGTCATTATTTTAGTTCGCAAACTATCATATAATAAACCGGCTAATTGTTCTTGTGTCATATCGGCTGCTTTTTGAGCTAAATCGGGTCGGCCCACATCGCCTAAAAATAAAGTGTCTCCACTAAAAATAGCATAATCTTTACCGTTTTTATCTTTCAATAAATATGTTGTACTTTCCATAGTATGACCAGGAGTATGCAAAGCTGTGATTGTAATTTCACCTAATTTAAAAACTTCACCATCTTTAGCAATATGAGCTTTAAAAGTTGGGCTTGCCGTTGGACCAAAAATAATTGGAGCATTTGTTTTTTCTGATAAAGTAACATGACCACTCACAAAATCTGCATGAAAATGTGTTTCAAAAATGTACTTTATTTTTGCGTTATTTTGTTCCGCTTTATCAAGATAAGGTTGAACTTCTCTCAATGGGTCAATGATTGCTACTTCACCTTTACTTTCAATATAATAAGCTCCTTGTGCTAAACAACCGGTATAAATTTGTTCTATTTTCATATCAATTTTATTAAGAAATGTAAAATTACAATACAATAAAAATATGTGCTGTAACTTTAGTTACAAATATAACGAAAATTAAAAAAGCTCTATCTAAACAGACAGAGCTTTAGCATTATATTATGTTTTATTTATAATTATAAAAGCGTTGTTGGACAAACATAATCCGTGATAGGAACAGTTGTTTTTTTAATTTCACCAAAACCGCCAATCACGTCTGTGAAATTTTCAAATCCGCGTTGTTTTAAAATGGAAGCGGCAATCATGCTTCGATAACCTCCGGCACAACTCAACACAAACGGTTTGTCTTTTGGAATTTCTGCCATTCGATTACTAATTTCGTTTAGTGGAATATTGATGGCATTCTCAACATGTTCTGAAAGATATTCACTTTTCTTTCTCACATCAATTAAAATGACTTTTTTATGTCCCATTTGAACGGCTAATTCTTCTGCTGTAATTCTGTTTGATTGATCAATTTCCTTTCCTGATTTTAGCCATGAATCAAAACCACCGTCTAAATAACCAATTGCGTGGTCATAACCAACACGGGATAATCGAATAATGCTTTCCTCTTCTTTACCGGGATAAGTAACTAATAAAATTTCTTGTTTTATATCCGCAATGAGTTCTCCAACCCACATCGCAAAATTACTTTCTAAACCAATATTGATGCTGTTTGGAATAAATCCTTTGGCAAAATCTTCGGGACGACGTGTATCTAAAATTAAAGCTCTCGTTTCATTTGCAACTACTTCAAATTCATTAGGATTAAATGCTTTTTTACCTCTTTCCATTACTAAATCCAAACTTTCATATCCTTGAATATTCATCAAAACATTTTTTGGAAAATACCCCGGTGGATTAGTTAATCCGGTTAGCAATTCTTTTACAAATTCATCTTCTGTCATATCAGGACGCAAAGCATAATTTGTTTTCTTTTGATTGCCCAATGTATCGGTTGTTTCTTTGCTCATCATTTTTCCACAAGCAGAACCGGCACCATGATTTGGATATACAATTAAATCGTCAGACAAGGGCATAATTTTAGTTCGCAAGGAATGGAACAAATGACGGGCTAATTTATCTTGCGTCAAATCTGCAATGACATGTTGAGCCAAATCAGGTCGTCCCACATCACCAATGAACAACGTGTCGCCACTAATTATTCCATGTTCTTTGCCCGTTTCATCAATCAGTAAATAAGTCGTACTTTCCATCGTGTGCCCAGGAGTATGAAGCACTTTCACTTGATAATTACCCACTTTAAACACTTGATTGTCTTCCGCTACTAAAGCTTCAAAACCGGGTTTAGCGGTTGGTCCATAAACAATTGTTGCTCCTTCTTTTTTAGCTAAATCTAAATGTCCGGAAACAAAATCAGCATGAAAATGAGTTTCAAAAACATACTTTATTTTAGCATTGTCTTTTCGAGCTCTATCAATGTAAGGCTGAACTTCCCGCAAAGGATCAAAAATGGCTACTTCGCCATTATTTTCTAAATAATACGCTGCATGAGCAATGCATCCGGTATAAATTTGTTCTATTTTCATGTTTTAAAATTTATGTAAAATTAAAATAAGTTAATCTGAAAAATGATGACATTAATCAGTTTGTTATTTACAAATTTAAAACTTTACTTATTTTGAATTAGTAACTTTTGTTAAATAGCTATTTGGAAATTATTAAAAAAAAAGTCGCCTGAATATAAATTCAGACAACTTTTAAATTAGTAATAATCAAAAAATATTTTCTTTATAACTACCGGTTAAAATTTATAGGATATTCCAAATTGTAATACATTGTTTTTTACACTATCTCCTTCTTTAAAGACATCCGTTGTTCCAAAATTATATCTAAGTCCTATATCAAACTTATCAAATAACTCTACCCCTAAACCTGCTCCAATTGAAATATCAGTAGTTTCAACACTGTCTTTAATATCATCAGAACCGCTTTTTGCACTCATTAAAAATCCAAATTGCGGACCGGCTTCTAAATAAAGAATTTTTAATAAGTTTAATTTCGCCATAATTGGCACATTTAAGTAATCTAATTTTACATCATCTCCACCGTCAAAAGCAGAACCTTGTGTGGAATAAACCAACTCCGGTTGAATAGACATAAACACAATGTCAATCTCAGCTAATGCACCGACATGAAACCCTGACAAGGCTTTATTGCCATCTAATCCAGATAATGTAGCACTGTTATAACCTCCTTTTAATCCAAACTGAACTACTTGAGCTTGAACCGTAGAAAAAGAAAATAAAACGATAATTGCAAAAATTAATTTTTTCATACTATTTGTTGTTTAAGATTCTATCAAATATAGTAAATAATAAATTATCGTAATAAAAAGTTGACTAATTTTTAAATAAAAAGTTTACAAACTTCAAGAAAAATTTCCTTTGAAAACAACTTAATAAGCCTGAATACTTCCACTTTTGCGTTTCAAGGCATAAATTAAATCATTAAAAATTAGCGTTGTAGATAGAACATTATACATTTTATCGGTTGCATTTCTTGGCAAATATTCATTCATATAAGTCAACTCAAATTGGATAGTATCCGTAAACGAATAACCTAATCCTAATGTAAAACGATTTCGGTCAAAAAAACCTTCGCCGGTAGTAGAGCCTTTGGTTTTAAAAACCAATTCCTCTGAAGCAATTCCATATAACGATCCTTTCCCAATCTGCACATACGAAATTGGGTAAACTAATTTGACCATTTCCCGAAAACGATAAACGATATCAACAGTTCCTTCTGCATTTCCGAGTATTCTGTCTTCTATCCGCAATCTATTGGTAAGCACATAATCGGTTCTATTAATATAATAAATACCTTGAAAAGCAAATCGAACTTCTGGAGATTTTTTTTGAGAAATTTCAGGTACATCCCGATTATAGAAAAAAGCCGCAAATCCGGATAATTTCCATTTTTTATTGGCAAAATAATGAAGCCAAAGACGAGCAGAAATTTGTGAATTTTTATAAAACGGATTGTTCTCTTCTTCCCCACTTGTAAAACCTTGACCTAAATCAAATTCCATTGCCGTAAGTCTACCAATATTTCTATTAAACTGAAATTCATTGGTAAATTGATTTTCAGTTTGCGAAAACAAATTGAATGAACTAAAGAATAATATGACAATAAAATTAATTGCTTTAAAATGGAAAACAAGTAAGGATTTTTTAATCATCACATTTAATTTATTAAAAATCAATAATTATATTATTTATTCTGTATAAATCAATTTTAATAATCGTTTATCTCTTTCATAAATATCATCATAAAAATTAATTTCGCCATTTGTATTCACCCATGCCGTAAAATAACCTATGTAAACCGGAATTTTATTTTTTAACGTATACCATTTCTCTTTCCCTGAATTCATAGCTGCATCTATTTTTTCCGTTGTCCAATTTGGATCATCTTTTAAAATGGTGAGAGCTAAATCTCTTGCTTTTCCAACACGAATACATCCATGACTGAAAGCTCTGGTTTCTTTTTCAAATAAACTTTTAGCAGGTGTATCATGCAAATAGATATTATTGGAATTTGGAAAAATAAATTTAACTAAACCTAACGAATTATTTTTACCGGGTTTTTGTCGAATATTACCATTATTCCACTCCATATTATGGGAAGCCAAATAATTTTTGTTTTTAGCCATAGCCGGTTTAATTTCTTTTTTGATAATACTTGTTGGTACATTCCAATACGGACTAAAAACAATATAACTCATAGAGCCACTGAAAATTACGGTTTTATTCATTGCCTTACCAACTACGACAGGCGAAACTAATTCCTGTTTACCGTTTCTAACAAAAAACAATTTATAAGAAGGAATATTTACCACCACATATTCATTTGCTTTGACCATTTCAGGCGATAACCAACGACAACGTTCCATATTCACCAAAATCTTTTTTATCCGTTCAGTAACAGAAATGTTCAATAATTTAATCGTTGAAAGTTCTATTTTATCTGTTGGATTTTTACCATTCTGTTGTTGAAACTTCTGAATTGCTTCTACCAATTCATTGTCATACATAGTACTCTGATTATTTTGTTTGAGTTCGCCGGTTATAAATAATCGGTCTCTGATTTGGCGAATTGCAACAGCAGAATCACCCGGTTTAAAAACCTTGAAATCAGCATTAACTTCTACGTTCACCCAACCCCCTTTTTTTTCTATTTCACGATATTTTTGAAGTACATCGCGTAATTTGTAGTATTGATAAAATAGTACTTTTTTCTGTTTACTAATATCGTCAGGATGAAGCATTATCGAATCCAACAAGCTGGTATACGAAATTTGCTTACGAGGTAATAACCATTCCAATGATTTGGAAGTTTCTTCATCGATACCCTTAACTACTTTTTCAGCATAAAAAATATACAACGTGGTAATTAAGAGCTCCGAATCTGTTTGTGATAACTTATTGTCAACAGTCTCTTCAAAAATACTATCAATTATACTTTCATAAGGAAAAACGGCAACGACTCCTTCTTTATCAAGTTCTTTAAATCTACTGTAAAGCGTATTCCCAAGTTCAATAATTCCCTTATCATCATACCAAATCTGGTTATATTGATGTTTTTGGTATAATTCAAAAACATCTTTTTCATACTGCTGAACTTTTGGATACGATTTAAAAAAAGATTTGATGGTTAAACTATCAACCGGAATATTGCTTTTTTGAAAAGCTATTTCACTATTTTTAGCAATTAACTCTTTCTTGTCTTTTGAGTTACAGGAAATTGTTGGCATTCCTAAAACTACAATTAAGAGTAACAAATATAAATTTCGCATTGTTTAAATTTTTTGATAAAATTAGAACAAACTAAATTTCTATTGTAGTTTTTTCTTTGAAAAGATTATTATCAAATAAAAAAATACTAAGAAATCATTAATTCTTAAACAATAAAAAACCAATGAATACCAAAAATAGTTGAATAATAAAAAGTAGTAATCCAAACACCAATCCTCGTTTACCCGATTGTAACAATGCTGCAAAACTAACTCTAAGTCCAATTGCAATCATTGCGAATGTTAAAATTATTTTTCCAATTTCTGAAGCTCCGTCAATAACTAATTTTGGAAAATCAAAAATAGAAACAATAATTGTTATTGCCATAAAAGACCATAAATACCATGGTAATTGCAGGTGTTGTTTCCAATTTTTACCGGAATTACGTTGTGTGAGATAATTAAAGAAAATTAAACCAGGGGAAAGCAGTGCTACTCGTGCCAATTTTATGGCCAATGATTGTTCCCCAATTTCAGAAGTCATAGCATATCCGGCTCCCACTACATTGCCCACAGAATGCAACGTTCCTCCAAGAATCAAGCTACTGTGCAACGTTGAAAAAGAAAAAGCAGTTAACAAAAGAGGTAAAACTAACATTCCTATTGTGCCATATAAATTGACAACAGCCATTGCCACCCCAACATCTTCTTTATTTTTATTAATACTGGGAGCTAAAGCTACAATAGCACTAGATCCACAAATTGCAGTACCAAACCCCACTAACCATCCTACAGAGCTCGGACAATTCATTTTCTTGGCCAAATAAACAGTAATAAGTAACATTGAAAAAACGACAAATCCAATAATGATAAAACTTTCCCAACCCAATTTTCCCATGTGGGTATAATTGATGCCAAAAGCTAAAAAAACAATCGATAATTCAAGCATTTTAGAGCCCATAAAAGCAATTCCGGGTTGAAAATAAAGCGGTATTTTAACTGTATTTCCTAGTACAATTCCAAATAATAGCCCAAGAAGAATGCTGTTTAAAAAAGAAAAAAAATGTGTTGAAATGAACACAACAATTGCGATTGCAAGTGTAAATAAAATACCGGAAAAATTCGTTTTTTGTATCATTTTTTACGAAATACACAAAAGATAAAATGTTGTTCTGATTGCATAGGCGTATTATGAATTACTTCACGGAAGTTAACCAATTCAAAATTACGTTCAAAAACGGCACTCATTTCCTTTTCATTATATTGTTTTATTTCAATCCCTGAACATTTTAACGGACCATTTTTTGAAAAGGTTCCAATAACCATTATTCCCTTTTCAGAAATATTGTCAGCGGCAATTTCAGCATATTTTTTTACATAGTTAGGTTCTGTCAGAAAGTGAAAAACAGCCCGATCATGCCAAAAATCATATTTTTTGGAGGGTTTAAATTCAGTAATATCTGATGTAATCCAATGGACTTTTTCCGCTTTAGATTCTAAACGATTCTGCACTCTTTGCAAGGCCTTTTCTGAAATATCTAACACACTAATATCAGTATAATTTTGATTTAAAAGAAAATCTACCAAATAACTGTCTCCTCCACCAATATCAATAATCGCCCTATCTTTTTCTATTCCGAACTCTGATATAATTGTTAGACTTACTTCCGGAACAGCCTGATACCAACTAACTTCTTCAAATTTTTTGGTTTCATAAATAGTTTCCCAATGTTGTTTTCTTGTTTTTTCCATATTACAAAACTAATTCTTTCAAAATGATATAAAAACCCATTATTAAAACAAACCAACCAAAACCGGTTTTCAATTTTTCACCGGAAATAAATTTTGAGATATAATTACCAATAAAAATTCCAACCACAGAGAACAAAGAAAAGAAAAATAATAAATTCCAATCAAAATCCTGATTAGAACTTAAATCACCTAAAAAGCCAATTAATGATTGTGATGCAATTATCAATAAAGATGTTCCAACCGCAATTTTCATGGGTGTTTTAGCCAAGAAAAAAAGTGCCGGAATAATTAAAAAACCACCACCCGCTCCCACAAAACCAGCCACAAGTCCGATCCATAACCCTTGAAAAATGATTTGAAAAAAATTAATCTCTCTTTTGGTTTCAACATCAATTATTTTTATTGGTTTTATCATTCGAATGGAGGCAAAAATCATCACTATTGCAAACAAAATCATTATAAAAACTGATTTTGTTACGGAAAAAGAAGAAGTGGAAAAAAGAACATCCGGAATGTTTGGAACAATATATTTACGAGTAATAAAAACAGCTAAGATTGTTGGGATTCCAAAAAGAAGAACTTTTTTAAAATCCACTAACTTTTGTCTGGCCTTTTGAATGCCTCCTACTAAAGCGGTAACACCCACTATAAATAAAGAATATGCTGTTGCTAAAACAGGTTCCACCTTCAAGATATAAACTAAAATTGGCACCGATAAAATTGAACCGCCACTTCCAATCAAACCTAATGAAATACCTACCAATACTGCTAAAAAACAACCAATAAACTGAGAAAAATCCATAAAAAATGTTTAAACAAAAGTAAAGGTTTACTTTTTTTTCAAAGTAACTTTTGTTACATATAAATATAATAAAAAAAAGCTTAAATTTGAATAGAAATAAGAAGACAAGGAATAATTTTCTTAGCCTATTTTCAGCTATCTATTTGTTAAATAAACGAATAAAAAACCAAATTCATTAGTAACCAATGAAAATAAATAAACTGCTTTTTTTTCTTTTTTTATGCCTTTCTTTAAGTGCTATAGCACAAGATAAAACCAATGAAACAGATTCTTCTAAAATTAGTTTAGATGATTTAAAATTAGATTATTATCTTGATTTAAATCAATTGACAAAAGCAGGAAAGATTTCTAGTCAATCAAATTACGACAATAATTTATTGATTAGAAATCAAAATATTTTATTCAATTTAATTGAAATAGAAATTCAAAAAGCAAAAAACATTTTAAAACAAGGCGTTGATTATAAGGGCTTTACACTTGAATTAGATTATGTTGTGGAGCTTAAAAAGTCCGCACTAATGGGTGTTATTGATCAAGATGAAAATTACTTAACCTATCGAAATTTGACAGTAACTTCCTTAATGTTGAACGAAATTTCAAATCGGATTGAAAATCAGTTAATAAAAATAAAAGGAAACAATGATGTTTTAAGTAGTAGTCAAAATAAAATCGATTCCTTATTCACTTCAAAAGAACTCTATATTTCGCCTAAAGATACTGCTGCCAGAACAATCTATTTTAATCAATTCATGCAATTAAATGGTGATTATAAAGAAATCAATACCCTTTTAAGAAATGGTTTAGACAGCATTCATAAACTTGAAATATTGGGTTCAAAATTTAAATTCAGTTTACAATCAGATATCATTGAAATTAATAATTTAAAAAGAACCGAACTCGACGCATTATTTTCTAAAAAATTTAACTTGTTTTCCAAAAGCCAAGAAAAAGAAAACTTTATTTCAACATTTATTTATTCTCTTAAAAAGGAAATATTATTATTACTCTTTTATGCTTTTAATCATTTTGATTTCTTCATTATTTTATTTCTTGCATTTTTAG